>CAZYXN010000005.1:0-58494 GCA_964651105.1 uncultured Muribaculum sp.
ATTGTTCCTAATGTATCACTCATTCCATATTTTGTTACCATATCCCTTGCTATCTTTGAAGCTCTTTCTATATCGTTACTTGCCCCTGTTGAAATATCATCTAAAACTATACTTTCTGCAACTCTACCTCCTAATAAAGATATTATGCTTTCTTCCATTTCTATTTTAGACATAAAATTTTTGAAAGGGATAGGGCCAAAACGCGCTGAACTTCTCAGCAAGCAGCTTGGAATAAAATCATATCGCGACATGCTCTACCACTTTCCTACGCGATACCTTGACCGCTCGACATTCTACCGAATCTCGCAACTGGAAGAGGAGATGCCTCACGTGCAAATAAAAGGACGGTTTATCGCAATGTCGATTCAAGGAGAAGGTGCGAAAACAAGACTTGTAGGCGTATTTACCGACGGGGCAACCACAATGGAAATAGTGTGGTTCCACCGAATAAAGCAATTACGCGAAAGCTATCACATAGGAAGCGAATATATCATATTCGGCAAACCGGAACTGTTCAACAACCGCTGGAGCATGGTGCATCCGGAAATCGACACACCAGAATCAGTGGCTGCCCAACGGGGAATGCGCGGCATCTATCCGCTGACAGATCAGCTTAGAAATCACGGGATAGTCTCGCGCCAAATCTTCACATGGGTACAAAGTATACTAAACACGTCTCCGACAATACGCGAAACGCTACCGGAAGAGATAATCCGGAAATTGCGACTGATGCCCATAAACGAAGCCCTCCGCAATATCCACAACCCACAGTCAATCGACAAGCTAAACGCAGCAAAAACAAGATTAAAATTTGAAGAGATCTTCTATCTGCAACTAAGCATCTTACGATATTCCAGGCAACACACCTCCCAGTTGCCCGGCTTCAGATTCCCCAGGATCGGCGAGTATTTCAACCGATTTTACCATGAGCAGCTGCCATTTGAACTCACCGGAGCCCAAAAAAGGGTCATAAAAGAAATTCGAGCCGACATGGCGACCGGACACCAGATGAACCGGCTGCTCCAAGGAGATGTAGGCAGCGGAAAAACACTTGTCGCGCTACTATGCATGCTAATCGCCTTGGACAATTCAACACAAGCGTGCCTTATGGCACCGACAGAAATCCTCGCAACACAACATTATGAAACCATTTCTAGCCTCGCTTCGGCAATAGGCGTGAACATTAAACTGCTGACCGGCTCGACCAAAAAAAAAGAAAGAGACCTCATCCGCTCTCAACTCGAAGATGGATCCCTACATATATTAATAGGAACACATGCCGTCATCGAAGAGAACGTAAAATTCAAGAACCTCGGATTCGTTGTGATCGACGAACAACATCGCTTCGGAGTGGCGCAGCGAGCAAGACTATGGAAAAAGAACAGTATCCCTCCCCATGTTCTGGTCATGACGGCCACACCCATACCGCGCACTCTCGCAATGACAGTCTACGGCGACCTTAGCGTATCGGTTATCGACGAATTGCCGCCGGGCCGCAAGCCTGTGACCACGCTGCTGCGATATGACGGCTCAAGGATGAGCGTATATCAGGGTATAGGAAAACAACTAAAAGAGGGGCGACAAGCCTATATCGTATATCCACTCATCAAAGAGAACGAAAAACTCGATCTCAGATGTCTGGAAGAAGGTTATGAACTAATCCGGGAAACTTTTCCACAATACAAGGTGTGCTATGTTCACGGGAAAATGAAACCGTCGGAAAAAGAGCATCAAATGGCATTGTTCGTATCCGGAGAGGCCCGCATACTTGTAGCCACCACAGTCATAGAGGTGGGAGTAAATGTGCCGAACGCCACCGTAATGCTCATCGAAAATGCCGAACGATTCGGTCTGTCGCAACTTCATCAGCTGCGAGGGAGAGTGGGACGAGGGTCGGAACACAGCTACTGCATATTAATGTCACACGAAAAAATAGCAAAGGAAACAAAAAAACGGCTTGAGATAATGACATCGACCACCGACGGATTCGTCATAGCCGAGGCCGACTTAAAAATGCGCGGGCCTGGCGACATCGACGGCACCATGCAAAGCGGCATCCCGTTTGAGCTGCACATCGCGAATCTCGCCACTGACGGGCAACTCGTACAACTTGCACGCGACACGGCATCAGAAATTCTCGACGAAGACCCTTCCCTTTCTATGCCATACAATCGACTTCTCGCTCAGGAATTGTCGATTTCACAAAACACCGTCGCAGATTGGGCAAGAATCAGCTAACGCCAAACACAATAACAAATACCGCCAAAACGGCATTTAACATTAATTAACTGGCAGCAACAATCCACAAACGGCATTTGTTCAAAATATGTTGCAAAACATGTTTTAATAATACGCTATATATCAACACCTTACATTAAGTTAATTTCTGGATTAGGGTTTCTTTGCACTTTTTTAAACTCAGCGGCAAGCGATTGACGAAATTTTTCTTTATATTTGGAGTATAAACGACGCGAAAGTTAACAAACTTAAATTCCGGCAATCGAAGTTTTATTAAACGCCATTCTCTAATTTAAGCGTCCCAACTTTCACGGTGCAAACTGAAAAATCTGAAAAAACCAGAAAACCGAATGCGATTCAATTTAAAATCCATAGCATTGGCAACGACTTTAGCGCTGACTACTTTGTCGGTTGCCGCTGTTGACCTTTCAACACGCCGCCCAGCCCAACATAATGCAGAGCACAAGGATCTTTTAGCATATCAGACCAACGTAACGGAACAAATCAAGCTGAAAGAGACACTTGATTATATGGACAATATGTTTAAGGAGGAAGAGGAGCCTGAACTTGACATCTATACCGAAGGCTGGGACAGCCAGTTGGTGAACGCTTACACCAATTCTGTCGTCCCTGAATCAAAAGTAATCGATGTCACTAATTTCTGCATGCCGACCCCGGGCTATGTAACCTCTCCTTACGGATACCGCCGTCGTTTCCGTCGCATGCACAAAGGAATCGACCTGAAAGTTCAGATAGGCGACACTATACGCGCTGCATTCGATGGCAAAGTGCGACTCACCCGTTATGAACGCCGTGGTTATGGCTACTATGTTATTGTTCGCCATGAAAACGGGCTTGAAACTGTCTACGGACATCTCTCACGTTTTCTCGTTAAACCGGACGAATATGTAAAAGCCGGCGACCCTATCGCGCTCGGCGGCAACACCGGACGTTCAACAGGCCCTCATCTTCACTTTGAAACCAGATTTATGGGATATGCCATCAACCCGGCCGCAATCTTCGATTTCGAAAATCAAACGACACATACCGACCAGTTCACATTCACAAAGAGCAACTATACTCAATCGCGCAACTATGCCCCTGCCAAATCTACCGCCGGCACATCGGCTAAAGCCACAGCATCGGTATCAGGCACCGTGAAAGTGAAAAAAGGTGACACTCTCTCCAAAATAGCCAGCCGCAACGGAACAACGGTAGCCAAGTTATGCCGTCTTAACGGAATAACCGCCACAACCAAGCTTGCCATAGGCAAAAAACTGAGAGTCAAATAATAAACAATATCGCTTCATATCACACACGATAGAAAAGGCTCGCGACATGCGGGCCTTTAGTGTTTACAGTCTAACAAGCGACAATAACAGTTATCAACACAAAAGTTCAAAACTCGTTAATAAATAAGGTTAACACCTGTTTTGAAATGTGACTTTTAGTGATTATCTTTGTAATGTGAATTCGATAAACCGACATATAGAATACTTGATTTTGCGTCAGGACTGTGTTACAGTGCCGGGGCTTGGAGCATTTATCGCCCAGTATTCTTCGGCAAGAATAGATGATAAAACCGGCATAATCTATCCGCCTTCACGCACATTGTCGTTCAATGCAGAAGTCACACATAACGACGGATTGCTCGCCACGTCTATCGCAAGAGCGACCGGCTCGACATTTGATTCGGCCGTTATGACAATCAATAATCAAGTGGCCTCTCTAAAATCACAGATCGAAGAGTATGGTGAATTTGCTGTCGGTCGTCTCGGAATACTGCGAAACAACGAGGAAGGCGCCCTTGTTTTTGAGCCGTTTGATTCAACGTCCATTTCGCCACGCTATACCGGATTGTCGTCATTCAGCATAAAACCGTTTGAAATCCTGGCATCTTCCACGGAAGAAAAAAACAAAAAGCCACTGTACATACGTGCGGTATTCCGTGCTGCGGCATCCGTAGCGGTTCTGCTTGGATTAGGGCTTATGCTGTCAACACCGGTTATCGAGCATAGTCCGGAAATGGCCACATTCGGAAAAAGTCTTATCCCGGTCAAAATAGCTCCGGAGAAAATAATCATCGAAAACCCCAGGCAGATTCTGTCGTTCGCGCGTCCTGATTCAGCAACCGGAACCGGCACATATGTTCCTGTTATTACTACAACAGAAACGATAGCCGATAATGGAGTGCCGACAAAATCAGCACAGGACGATGATCGATTTTTCTTAATCGTTGCATCGCTTCCTTCCAGACAAAAAGCAGAAGAATATATAGCGGCAAATCCCGGAGATAAGCTTCGCATACTCGCCTCAGACGGACGCTATCGTATATATGTAGCTTCAGGAGCCACATATGACTCGGCCTATTCATATTTATCGTCAGAGGATAACGCCACAAAATACCCTGACGCATGGGTATTCCGCCGTTAATACTATTTCCGGAAACAACAATCAGAAATCATTATATGAACAATTTTCATGACCTTATCGTAAATCGGCGCAGCATACGTCGTTTTACCGAAGAGGAAGTATCCGCTGAAGACGTGAAAACAATAATGGAGGCCGCATTGATGGCTCCCACATCCAAGAATTCCCGTCCATGGCAATTCGTATTAGTAGAAGATCACGCCAAACTTGAAGCTCTGAGCAAATGCAAAGAGAGCGGAGCGCATCCGATTGCAGGATGCGCTCTGGCAATCGTTGTGGCATGTGATGTCGAAGTCACCGATCCATGGATTGAAGACGCATCAATAGCCGCTACGTTCATTCAACTGCAGGCAGCCGACCTGGGGCTTGGCTCATGCTGGATACAAGTACGCGGCAGATATACTGAAAACGATCTCGAATCAGAGACCTATGTACAGAATATTCTCGAAATGCCTGACACAATCCTGCCGGTGTGCATAATCGCAATCGGACACAAAGCGGAAGAACGCAAACCCCAAGACATCGCCAAACTCCTATGGGAGAAAGTTCATATCGGCACATGGAGAGAACGTTAAAAGCAGTCATAATCGGCTCGGGCAATGTCGCCACCCATATCGCAAAAAAGCTCAGCCACTCAACTGAAATAATACAAATCTACAGCCGCAACATAAAAAACAGCCGATTATTGGCCGCTAACGTAAATGCGGAAGCGACCGATAATCTTGATAACCTGAGAAAAGACGCGGATTTATATATAATCTCAGTAAAAGATGACGCTATCGGCGAGATAGTGTCAAAGGCAGGACACAGCAACGCTTTGTGGGTTCACACATCAGGATCCGTGCCAATGGAAATATTGTCAGGCATAGGCGACCGCTACGGAGTATTATATCCAATGCAGACATTTTCCAAAGATGTGGATGTCGACATGGAGAAAGTGCCGATATTTATCGAAGGAAACAGCAGAGAGACATTAAAAGAGATACGAGATTTCGCTGAAAAAATCAGCGGCAACGTAAGTGAGGCCGACAGTGTCGCACGCAAAAAGCTTCATATCGCAGCTGTTTTTGCATGCAATTTCACAAACTATTTGTGGGGATTTTCTGTTGATATATTAAAAAGTATCGGACAGGACCTGTCGGTAATGGAGCCATTAGTCAAAGCGACTTTCGAGAAAGCGCAAAAGGTGTCTCCACACGAGGGGCAGACAGGGCCCGCAAGAAGAAATGACTTGATAACTATTCAAAAGCATCTCGATATGTTGAACGGCGAAGCCAGAGACATTTACTCACTATTATCGCTTAATATAATAACCAAATATAAAAATGAGCAAAGTTAACTATGACCTGACCCAAATCAAAGCTATAGCTTTTGATGTCGACGGAGTATTGTCACCGTCCACAATTCCATTGGAACCCGACGGTATTCCCGCACGTATGGTTAACATCAAAGACGGTTTTGCTCTACAGCTTGCGGTGAAACGAGGGTACAAAATAGCAATTATCACAGGCGCCGACAGCCCTGCGATTGTCACACGCTATCATGCTCTCGGCATAACCGACATATTTACAAAATGCGGCACCAAACTCGATGTTTTCCAACAATGGATAACCGACAACGGCTTCCGCCAAGAACACACGGCATTTGTCGGAGACGATCTTCCGGACTATGAATCCATGGAATACGCCGGGCTGTCAGTAGCTCCGGCAGATGCAGCAGAGGAAATTAAAGAAATTGCCACATACATCTCTCCCGTCAATGGCGGATATGGAGTGGCGCGCGACATACTTGAGGAAATAATGAAAGCCCAAGACAACTGGGCGACATCAAAAAAAGAAAAAGCTTTTGGCTGGTAAACTATTATGGCACGTAATCCTTTAGAAAATCTTGGACGCTACAGCGTCATTTTGGCGAGTCATTCACCTCGCCGTCGTGAATTATTGGCAATGATGGCGATTGACTTCGATATCGCAAACAACATTGAAGTCGAAGAATCATATCCTGACAATATGGTGCTTGAAGATGTTGCAGGATATCTGTCATACAAAAAAGCCTATGCATATAAAAAACAGATGCTTCCCGACCAGCTTCTTATTACAGCCGACACTACAGTCATTCTGGACAAAGAAATATTAGGAAAACCGGCCACTGACGAAGATGCAATAGAGATGTTACGAAAATTATCGGGCAAGACCCATAAGGTCGTGACCGGAGTAACTTTAATATCAAGCCTCCGATCCGTGACATTCTCGGTTCAGTCAGAAGTGACATTCGGAGACTTGACCGAGGATATGATTCAATATTATGTAGGCCGTTATCATCCAATCGATAAAGCCGGAGCCTATGGCGTACAGGAATGGATCGGAGCCATAGGCATAAAAGAGATTTCAGGAAGCTATTATAATGTGATGGGATTGCCGACACATCGACTATATCAAGAACTTCTCAAATTCTGACTCTTCGACAGTCTCGACAGAAAACATAAATCCGTTTGCAGAAGGGGGCGTAAGCAAAATACGCCCACGCTGCAAACGGCACTCTTTTATAACCGCATCTTCATCTTTCATATCAGCTATAGAATTTACAGGCTTTACACTAAACAAGGCCATAGCATTATCTGTCAAATAACGTCTTCTCCAAATATGAGCCACCACGCCCATGGTCATACGCAAATTCAATTCCACACATGGAGATACGGAACCATCCTTACCGATCATCATATCGACTCCGAAATACCCATTATAGATTGGAGAGACAACTGATGTAAGGACTTGCACCATCGCATTTTTAAGCGTCTCCAAATATTTTTTCGACGTGCCGGAACCGATAAGAATATTTTCAATTTTTTCATCAGATGTCATCAAGTTCCCGCCATATGAATCACGGCGAGAATTAAAAAACAACGAATACCCTATAAATTCTGTTTTTCCGAATTGAGAATGAAACAACATGGCAAAATCAATTTTTTTGTTAAATGCCGCTTCTACTAATACACTCCCCTGTTTTCTTATCATTCCGGAAATGCGTTTTTCAGAAATCTCAGTCAACTCGGACAACCGAAACACCCCTCTACCACTACTCGACCAAGGCAATTTAACATATATATCTTTCCATCTTTCAAGACAATCTTTGACAACGGAAATACCAGTAGCCTCTACAGGCACCTGAAACGACGGCAAATCGTATTTTTCAGACAAATTAGAGAGTATTTCGATTGTAGTTCTTCTATGAGAGAGTAATCTGATTGATTTGAGGAGATTCCGTTGCAATACATCAGCTCCCGCCCGCAACAATTTGTCAGCTGATTCAAATGACCAACCCCAAGGCGCTCCAAACGCCTTATCGGTATGAACAGCAGGATGGACATCCAACCCAAATTCCTCGCATCTACGATTGAAAAACGTGGTGTCATATGCTTTTTCTACCAATACGGAATCCCCTTTTGATGCATACCATATAGGCAACAAGGCTCCGTCATCGTGAAGACGGGATACCATAGGAGACAATGTCAACTTCTGCCCAGGAGTCAAACCCAATGACATATCATTTTCCGGATTAAAATAATGAAGTTCCATAAATTGCAAAATTAAGAAAAAACTACAGCCATCCTCACGGATGGCTGCCATTTTTCTTGATTTTAATTAAAAGCTAACCTAAAACAGTAATTCTATCAAAACACTTTCAATCGTTTTATTTAAACCAACTATCCTTTATACCCTAATAGTAACTATCGCTAATCTTTGTTGCATTTACCAATTCTTGTTATAATCTTAGAATTACAAACTGATTAATTATTAACATTACAAAGATAAGTCTAAAACAAGAAAAATCAACCGCCATGCATTTGAATACAAACATATGAAAATATATTTTAAGTTCAATATATTATAAATCAGGGTACTTCATACTTAATATATCACTACATATATAAATATAAATTTGATTAAATTGACCGCAAATACCAACAAGCGGCTATCCGGTTAATCTAAATGAAGAAAGCGACATCTCACGATGTCGCTTTCTTCATTTCTCACATAAGGTCTACTTTACTAACTAACTTGAAAAATCAATCTACCTTGAAACTGTACGCTAAACTAAGTGATTGAATATTTAAATCAACTTGTTTTTATCTTCAATATTTTATGCAAATTTACTAAATAATCAATCATTCTGAGCGAAATAGTTCCAATATATAACCAGAATCAAATTCCATTGCACATATATCACTGAATATTAAATGCTTATATATCGCATTTATAGCGTGAATATAAACTTTATTTAATGGAAAATGAACCGATTTTAGCAATGTCTCGTTCAAATGTCTCCCTATTTTTTGCTTTGCTTCTCATTCGGTTTCGATACGTATAAATCGTGTTCAATGAAAGGCCAAGAAAACGTGCCATCTGGGCACTGTCATCCATTCCAAGCCTCATAAACGCAAGAATACGCAATTCAGGAGTCAATTTATTACCATCTCCAATTTTAAAAGTCTTATTGTCTACTAACAAATCATTGACATCTTTAATAAACGTCGGATATATATGAGTAAAAGCCTTGTCAAAAATTTCATAAAACAAGGTAACTTGCGACTCTACAAACTTTTGGGATTTCACCACATTACATGCCTCTTCCACCTGCCCGGCAATCAGTTTTCTGGCAATCAATTTATTATAATCCTCCAATCGTTCTATATAATTAGAACATAGCGACATAAATTGTCCTATATATTCTTCTTTTACTGAATTTGCATTAGCCAATTGCTCGCTTAAGCTTTTCATCTTTTTCAAATCGCCCGATTTATTTTTAAATATAATCAAAACGAGCATTCCAATAAGCGCCAAACAAACCAAAATACCCCAAATCGCATAATAAGATCTTGCGGCCTCCTTAGTATACGACTCAATAATCTGCGGGAGAGCACGTGCCACATGAACTCCTCTCTGATTGGCTCCACTCTTAGATATAAGCCAATGTGATCGCATCATATAACGGTGGGCTCTTTTAATGTCTCCGTATCCATACACCTCATTCGCCAAATATCTTAGATTCTCACTATCCGCATTTGCTTGATAAGCCTCATATTCCGCCAAAAGAATAGTTCGGTATACCCACTCTTCATATCGTCCTCTTTTATAGCTCAACAATGCCATCAATCCGGTAGCATCCAAATAGTCATATGTCATAGGATTTATAGAATCCAGATATTCAGAAAGAGCCTCAAACGCAAGTCCAGGACGATTTTCTCCCATATAATGACCGCCAAGGTATAGATTATAATCACGAGACTCCGGATTCTCGTATTTCAACACCGAATCATTAAACGCTATAAACTTACCGAAATATTTCTCGTTTATTTTAAATGCCGAGTAAAACGACAATATTTTAATATAAGCCAGACGCGCCGCCTTAAAAAGAGACAATTTATGTTCCGGCAAGAGCGGCACATCCAACAAGCTATCTATAAGCTCGATTGTTTCATGGATATATCCTTTCAGCGGCATTGCCGGAATAACTCCAATTTTAAAACCCAGGATTGCATCACTATCATTTACGGAAGCAGCCAAGTTTTCACCGCGCATAGAATAAACCATTGCAGAATCCACATTTCGATGGAGATAACGGCCAACAATATCCCGCGTCAACAACATTTTGAGTACAACATCATTTTCTTCCGACAACTTCACCTTCAAAACATCAATATTCTTTATGGCGGTGTCCATACGATGTTCATATGATTCCAAAGAAGTATCCAATCGGCTCAGAGCTTCTTCAATAAATAACGAAGGAGTCTTCTTAGCGCTCAGATGCAAAGGAAACAAAAAAGAAAAGGCGAGTAATAAATACTTCGTAATTCTAATAATCATAACATTTACTTTTATTTCACAAGAT
Source organism: uncultured Muribaculum sp. (assembly GCA_964651105.1). Classification (GTDB taxonomy): domain Bacteria; phylum Bacteroidota; class Bacteroidia; order Bacteroidales; family Muribaculaceae; genus Muribaculum. The sequence goes on from CAZYXN010000005.1 coordinate 10,558, forward strand.
CGGATTGTGTTTTATTCAGGTTATTACAAAATTAGCGTATTCCGCCGAGACAACCAAAACTATCAAAAAAAAACACACACAATCAATAACAAAAAAGTGCATATACAACATATGCCGTTTCTCCCGAAGCGGCATATATCGTTACCTTAAATTAATAAGGCTTCCAAACCTAACATAAAACACATTTACTATTATGCACTATTTACTTTCGTCACATTACATAATCAATAGACAAAAAGACTAACAAAAACCAGTCTTGTTCATCTTTTTATAATACAAAATTAAGAATAAGATTATGCCTTAAAAAAATACATCTAAAGACAATCTAATAAAAATTTGTATCAATATAAATAATTATTATTGATTATCAGATATTTCATATAAACAGATATAAATATACAATATGATATCACATACATATATCCATGCTTATTTCATTTGAATAATTTCGTGTAAATCATGTTAGTTAATGTAAAAATAATGATAACTTTTATATATTCCAATTTTTATCTCGAATGATTTTAAATTAACTTTGCAAAAATGTATTAACAAAAACGACATTCAAATAAAACAAATAAAATGGATAGTTCGAAAATCAGGCAGAATCTGAAACCTTGGATGCTCCCAATAGCAATGATTATCGGAATCATATTTCACGATTATATCGGTATGGTAGCTTTTTTATCTCCATATCTCATATTTATAATGCTTCTTATAACATTTTGCCGTATCTCACCAAAAGACTTCAAAGTGACTCCGTTTATATGGGCCTTGTTATCAGTGCAGATATTAGGCTCAATAGCAGTTTATCTCGCAATATCACCATTCAGCCCAACAATAGCTCAAGGAGTATTTATTTGCGTTTTATGCCCCACGGCTACAGCTGCCCCTGTAATCACCGGAATGCTTGGGGGATCGATAACCTTATTGGCAACCTATTCATTATTCAGCAATGTCGCCGTAGCAATTCTCGCGCCTGTCCTATTTTCATGGATAAGCGGCAGCGCCGAAATATCATTTATCGAATCCTTGTTAACAATAAGCAGCAAAGTTTTTCCGCTTATCTTATCGCCACTCGCATTGGCCTTTTTATTTCAGGCATTCGCTCCACGCATACATGACGCAATATCAAAACGGCAATCCCTCTCTTTTTACATATGGGCAGTTTCGTTGATTATTGTCGTAGGCAATGCAGTCAGCTTCATCATCAAGGAACCGTCATCGATGGTTCCCGAAATGTTGATTATCGCGATTGGATCATTAGCCGTATGTTGCTTGCAATTTTTGACAGGGAGAAAAATCGGAGCCCGGCTCGGCGACAAAATTTCCGGAGCGCAAGGACTTGGACAAAAAAACACAGTGCTCGCCATATGGATGGCGTTGACATATCTCAATCCTGTCGCTTCGGTAGGGCCCGCCGCATATGTCGCATGGCAAAACACAATAAATTCGATGCAGTTATTCTATAAAACGAGAAAATCGTTAAAAAATCAAAACTTTTAACGATTCCAAATGTTAATATTACAAATATGATATGATGCAATTATGAACAGTATATACGACACACTCATGGAGCTGCCATTATTAAAAGGCTCCAGCAGATATAAACTTTCAGAAATAGTCGGAACTACAAAATTCCACTTTTTAAAATACCTCGCCGGTGAAACAATCGTTTCAGCAGGCACTCCATGCACACATGTCATTTTCATACTTTCCGGAAAAGTACGCATAAGCATATCAAATGCGAATGACCGATTCAGGGTTTCATCAACATTAGAGGCGCCAAATGTGATTTCTCCTGAATTTCTTTTCGGACGAGCCACTCATTTTCCCGGAACCATAACTGCCATCGATTCAGTCAGCGTTCTCCAGATTTCAAAAACCGATTACATCAAAATACTAAATTCCGATGAAACATTTCTGTTCAACGCTCTGAACATGCTGTCACTCAAAGCACAAAATGCTGTAGACGGGATTCTCGCGATAACCTCGGGAAAACTCGCTGAACGTATTGCTTATTGGGTGATGTCGCTCACTCAACAGGGTTCTACCGACATAGTGTTGACAGCGCGTCAACGCGATTTATATGCATTGTTCGGAGTTCAACGCTCATCTTTTTTCGCCACTCTCGACGAAATGAAAGAACAAGGACTTATCGAATATGACTCTACCGAAATAAGATTCAGTTCACGCCAAGGGCTCCTTGATATTCTCGATGCTGAAGGATAGAGCAAAAGGCCGCTATACGTCAAACCAACTCACACAACAATGTCGCGGAGGAAGAGCTTACAACTCTAACCTTAACCGTGTCGCCCACATGCGACTCCCTGCGAGGAAACACACAAGTTTTGTTCTGTTGTGTGCGACCGACCATCTGTTCCCTTGAACGTTTAGACACCCCTTCTACAAGAACATCAAATTCTTTGCCTATATCATTTCTGTTAGACTGTGCGGAAAGCTCATTTTGCACAGCAATCATACGATTGAGCCGATCAATCTTAACCTCCTCGTCAATATTATCCGGCATCACACGTGATGCAAGGGTACCGGGGCGTTCCGAATATTTAAACATAAACGCGGAATCGAAACCGACCTCCCTCATAAGAGACAATGTTTCCTGAAAGTCCTCTTCAGTCTCGTTATAAAAACCGGTAAACAGATCAGTCGATATTCCGCAATCAGGAATCATTCTGCGAATCGCAGCTATGCGGTCAAGGTACCATTCACGAGTGTACTTCCGATTCATTGCCTTAAGTACGGAATTAGAACCAGATTGCACCGGCAGATGCACATGATTGCATATATTATCATACCTGGCTATTGTAGCGATAATATCGTCATTCATATCCTTGGGGTGACTGGTTGTAAATCTCACCCTCATGTCAGGCGCGGCTTCCGCGACCATAGCTAAAAGGTCGGAAAACCGGATCTCTTTTCCATCACCGGCATCGTAACAATACGAATTCACATTCTGCCCAAGCAATGTAACCTCTTTAAATCCACGAGCGCGCAAGTCAGCAAGCTCATTAAGAATACTTGCTGCCTCTCGACTTCTCTCACGTCCTCTGGTATAAGGAACAATACAATACGAACAGAAATTATTGCACCCCCTCATTATACTGATGAATCCCGACACTCTATTCCCCGTAATCTTCATCGGAATAATATCCCGGTAAGTCTCCGTGGCCGACAATTCAACATTAATGGCCTTTTCTCCTGATTCCACCGAAGCAAACAATGCGGGCAAATCCATATAAGAATCAGGTCCTGCGACAAGATCCACCCCATGATTTTCTATCAAATCATCTTTAACTCTTTCAGCCATACATCCTACCACGCCAACAACCCGCAACCGGCTGTCACGTTTACGTTTCAAAGAAGACAAATATTGAAGCCGCGAAAAAATCTTCTGCTCAGCGTTATCTCTGATAGAACATGTATTCAGCAAAACGGCATCGGCATCTTCAAGCGTTTCCGCCATATCATATCCGACAGTAGCCATTACTGCAGCGATCACCTCGCTATCGGCCACATTCATCTGGCATCCATAGGTCTCAATAAAAAGTTTTGATGGGCTTGCGCTATGTGGAATCATATTTTGTCGATCCATAATTATCTGTTATATAGTCTTAAACTTTTCCGTTCCGGATTGACATTTAATTGTAATAAATTTTGCCGGACGGCACATTTTTCGTACTTTTGCGCAAAAGTACGAAATTTTGACGAATCTGTCAAAGGCAGGTGCGACAAAGATATCGCGCAAAAAGGTAATTGTAATCGTAAAACCAATCTAATAAGAAATGGCATTTCCCATACTTACCGCTGAAGAAGTAGCAGAACTGGCCCATAATGGCGACACAGTATGCGTATCCGGCTTTACAGCTGCCGGTTCGCCAAAGGCAGTCACAGAGGCTATCGCCCATAAAGCAGAAAAAGAACATGCTGAAGGCCGTCCATTTAAAATCAACATGTATTCAGGAGCATCGACAAACAATCATGCCGACGGAGCTCTTGCACGCGCAAACGCACTCAACCACCGCTCACCTTACCAGAATACTCCGGATCTTCGCAAGACGATTAACTCTCGTGATACCAATTACTTCGACCTGCACCTATCGGAACTTGCACAGAAATTCCGCTACGGCGCCCTCGGCGGAGTTGACCTTTTTATCATCGAAGCAGCCAGCATACGCGACAATGGCGACATCGTGCTCGGCAATGGAGTGGGAAACGTGCCTACTTATGCCAAACTCGCAAAGAAAATAGTCATCGAGCTTAACAGCCACATCACACCCCATATCGAAGGATTGCATGACATATATCTGCCTCTCGATCCACCTCACCGTCGTGAAATACCTATCTACAAGCCAAGCGACAGAATCGGCGAGACGCTCCTGCATGTAGACCCGGCTAAAATCATCGGAATCGTAAAGACCGATTATCCGGATGGAGTGAAAGGATTCACCCCGCTTGACGACACTACCAAACAGATTGGCACCAATGTGTGCGATTTTCTTGTAAATGAAATTCATCGCGGCGGCATTCCCGCGTCCTTCCTCCCGATTCAAAGCGGAGTGGGCAATGTGGCTAATGCCGTACTCTTCGGACTTGCCGACTCCAAGGAGATTCCTCCATTTGAAATGTACACAGAAGTTATTCAGGACGCCGTTATCGACCTTATGGAAAAAGAGCGTTGCCGTTTTGCATCAACATGTTCGATGACATTGTCCGACGACATGATGTGCCATGTATATGACAACATTGATTTCTTCCGCGACAAGATACTTATTCGTCCCGCAGAAATTTCAAATAGCCCCGAAGTAATTCGCCGACTGGGAGTCATTTCGATGAACACAGCTCTTGAAGCAGACATATTCGGAAATGTAAATTCAACCCATGTCACAGGCACCCGCATGATGAATGGGATCGGAGGTTCAGGCGACTTCACACGCAATGCCTATATATCCATATTCACCTGCCCGTCAGTAACCAAGGGCGGCCTCATCTCCAATATAGTGCCAATGGTGTCACATCTTGACCATAGCGAACATTCAGTGGATATCATAATCACCGAACAGGGTGTAGCCGATCTTCGCGGCAAATCGCCGATTCAGCGCGCGGAAACCATAATTGAAAACTGTGCCAATCCGGCATATCGCGAACTTCTCCGCGATTACCTCAAGCTCAGTTCAGGAGCGGCCCACACCCCTCACACCCTCAAAGCCTCACTTGCGTTCCACACTACCTTCCTGGAACAGGGCGACATGGGCAAAACTGACTTTTCGCTCTACAAATAAACGAATATAACTCCTTTTTGACATATCATATGAGCGTTCCGGCAATCCCGAACGCTCATATATTTTTAAGCACGCATGATTTTTGTTGGCAAAAATCTTGACTTCCGGATTTTTATGTTGTAATTTTGCAGTTGATTTGGCGGAATATGCCAAAATACACAAATGGAGAAACAACGTCACAACATAATATCCACATTCTCAGCACAAATAACCGCCACGATTAGCGTAGCGCTCGTACTGCTCGTATTAGGCATAATATCTATGTTGGGAATAGCCGCCCATACGATCACCACTGACATAAAAGAAAATATGGGCTTCAACATCATATTAGCCGACTCTATACCGGAATCCCAAGTAAATATTTTGAAACAACGTATTGGCAATGCCCCATATGCGGCATCACTTACATATTTCTCGCCGGAGGATGCAATGGCCAAATGGCAGGAAGATACCGGAGAAGACCTTATGCAGGTTCTTGGCGTAAATCCTTTCAGCGGAGAACTTGAAGTGAAAGTAAAGGCCGATTATGCCAATTCCGATTCGATAAATCAAGTAATAACTTCGCTTAAAGGGCTCAAAGGGATAAATAAAATCAATGTACACACTGACATGGTTGATGCAATAAACGAAAACATACGGTCAATCGCCCTCATGCTCACTATTGTTGCCGCAGCGTTGCTATTTATTTCCTTTGCATTGATTAACAATACTGTAAGGCTTACTGTATATTCCCGGCGTTTTATAATCCACACGATGAAACTTGTCGGGGCATGCGCCGGATTCATCAGGCGCCCGTTCATCAACTCCAATCTGATAAGCGGATTAATCGCAGGAGCGCTTGCAGCAGCTATTTTGGGCGGCTCGCTCGCCTATCTGCATAACGCCGACAGTCTTATAGCCGCCGCTGTGCCATGGAGACTTGTCGTCCCCGTATTGATCGGTTTACCTGTTTTAGGAATCATCATATGCGCCCTTGCCGCGCTTTTTGCCACCAATAAATATCTCCGCCTCTCCTACGACGATATGTTTAAATAATTAAAGAAATATGGCCAACACCGTTAAAGAAACTCAAAGTGCCGCCGATGACGGAATCATCAAGGAAGATGTAAGCAATTTTCCTCTTACACGTATCAACTTCATTCTGATTGGAGCTTCCATCGCCATCATAATAATAGGTTTTCTACTGATGCTCGGCGGCAGCACTACACCGGATGAATTCAACCCCGACATATTTTCCACCAGACGCATTGTCATAGGCCCGACAATCGCATTTTTAGGATTCCTGTTCATGGGAGCGGCAATTGTATACCGACCCAAATCATCATCCAACAACGATATAAACGAATAACTGATTTATGGATTGGCTTGACGCCCTTATTCTTGGCATCGTCCAAGGTCTTTCGGAATATCTTCCTATCAGTTCAAGCGGTCATCTTGAAATATTCCGCGAAATACTCCATATAGACCTTCATGGCGAGGATATTCTTGAGTTTGACATCATGCTTCACGCAGCGACCGTACTTTCCACCATCGCAGTGTTATGGAAAGAGTTCTATTCACTATGTAAAAGTTTTTTCACAGTACGTCTCGACAACAACTTTTACTACGTATGTAAGATTCTGCTGTCATGCATACCGGTAGCTATCGTAGGATTCTGTTTCAAGGATTTCGTCGAGAGTTTCTTCGGCGGAAATCTTGTTACAGTCGGAATATGTCTGTGTGTCACCGCCCTGCTTTTAAGTTTTGCTTATTTCACTCGCACACGTCCGCTCATACGCCGCGATTCCTACACACCTCGCGACATCACATGGCTCGACGCATTCATCATAGGATGCGCGCAGGCGATTGCTGTGCTTCCCGGACTAAGCCGTTCCGGCACCACAATCGCGACAGGTATACTTTTGGGAGACAAGCGTGACAAGGTAGCGTCATTCTCGTTTTTCATGGTAATCATCCCAATTCTCGGAGAAGCGCTTCTTGACGCCAAAGACCTTATAGCCGCGCCGGCGGCATCAGCCGGCGGTATCGGAGCATTGCCTATGGCAATCGGCTTTATCGCGTCATTCCTTGTAGGCTGTATGGCATGCAAGTGGATGATAGAACTTGTGAAGAAAGGCAAATTGGTATGGTTTGCCGTTTACTGCCTCATTATGGGCATCATCTGCATCTGTTGGTAAAATCGCCCATGAATTTCATCGACGGAGAAATCCTTTACATTGACAAGCCATATGGCTGGACATCATTTGATGCGGTAAAGAGAGTGCGCGGAGCGTTGCTTAAGCGCATGAAACTAAAAAAACTCAAAGTAGGACATGCGGGAACTCTTGATCCGCTTGCCACGGGAGTTATGATGGTGTGTACAGGACGTGCCACAAAAATGATAGAACAGTTGCAGGCGCGCACTAAAGAATACGAAGCGGTCATCGCATTAGGGGCTACCACACCGTCATTCGACCTTGAGACAGAGATTGACGCTACATATCCGACCGGCCACATAACACGCCAACTGGTCGAAGAAACCCTGAAAAAATTCATCGGCGCCATAGAACAAGTTCCGCCGGCATTCTCAGCGTGCAAAGTAAATGGCGAACGAGCCTATAAAATAGCTCGACGTGGTGATGATGTCGAAATCAAGGCCAAACTGTTGGTAATCGACGATATCGAACTGCTCGATTATTCACCGGAGTCGATATCGATAAGAGTCGTATGCAGTAAAGGAACATATATACGGGCATTGGCGCGAGACATCGGGGAAGCCCTCGGTTCGGGAGGACACCTTACTGCTCTGCGACGCACTCGGATCGGCGACATAAATATCGACAAGTGTCTGAGTGTCGATGACACTGTAAAACTCATCAGAGAGACGGAAATAGAAATGCCTGAAGAGACAAAATGACAATTAAGACCAAGATAAAGTTATGAAATTATCGCAATTCAAATTCAAACTTCCTGAAGAGCTAATAGCTTCAACCCCTTGTGAAGTGCGCGATGAATCACGCCTTATGGTGCTGCACAAAAATACCGGTGAAATTGAACACCGCATTTTCAAGGAGATCATCGAATATTTTGACGAAGGCGATGTCATGGTATTCAACGACACTAAAGTGTTCCCGGCTCTTCTTTATGGAAACAAAGAAAAAACCGGAGCCAAAATTGAGGTCTTTCTACTGAGAGAACTTAATGAGGAAAACAAACTTTGGGATGTTTTGGTGGAACCGGCCCGAAAAATCCGCATTGGCAACAAACTTTATTTCGGTGATGACGAATCAATGGTTGCCGAAGTGATCGACAACACCACTTCACGAGGCAGAACTCTTCGATTCCTGTATGACGGAAGCCATGCCGAATTCAAAGAAGCTCTTTACAAATTGGGACAGACTCCGCTCCCCCCATATATCAAAAGAGAGCCTAACGAAGAGGACGCTACACACTATCAATGCATATTCGCCGAGAAAGAGGGCGCTGTGGTAGCCCCGTCGGCAGGATTCCATTTCAGCCGCGAACTGATGAAACGTCTTGAGATCAAAGGTGTCGAGGCGGCATTCCTCACCCTGCATTCCGGATTGGGAAATTATAGGGAAATCGATGTCGAGGATCTCACAAAACACCGCATGGACTCGGAAGACATGGAAGTGACCCAGCAGCTTGTCGATACGGTAAATTCAGCCAAGGACGCAGGCCACAAGATATGCGCAGTCGGCACATCAGTACTTAGAGGAATAGAGAGCGCCGTGAGCATGGGCGGACACATGAAGACATTTTCCGGATGGACCAACAAATTCATTTTCCCTCCCTATGACTTCACGGTAGCGTCGTCAATGGTGACAGGATTTCATCTTCCCTACTCCACCATGCTTATGATGGAATGCGCTTTCGGAGGATATGAACATGTAATACACGCCTATGAAGTTGCCGTAAAGGAAAAATACCGCTTCGGCGCATACGGAGACGCAATGCTGATTATCTAATCGGCAAGAGTGACACCGTCAATATCAAGCAAACGCGCTGACAATGCCGAGGCATGGTCGGCGCGTATTGTTATCGCCATTTCACAGGCATTGTCAAAACTTTGCGACACGATGCTGACACCCGGGTCTTTCACGACTCTCATGACATCGTTCATCGATATATAGGGAAACGTAAACCGTATTTCACTCATTTCATGGGCTTCCACTATATCTGCGGCCGACAAGGCTTCGCGGGCTGCCTCACGATATGCGACAATCAAGCCCCCCGTGCCAAGTTTTATACCTCCGAAATATCTTACAACCACAATCACCACATTGGTCAGATTGAATGAATTAATCTGACCGAGAATCGGCTTGCCGGCAGTCCCAGAGGGCTCTCCGTTGTCATTGCTTTGAAATTCCGCACGCGAGGCGCCTATCATGTAGGCCCAGCACACATGGCGCGCGTCATGATATTTTTTCTGATAAGAAGCTATAACCGCCTTCGCGTCGGTTGCCGAAGCAACCGGATGCGCGAAAGCGAGAAATTTACTCATTTTTTCTTTATATATCCCCTCCGAAGGGGCCGAAATAGTCTGAAAGGTATCTCCCATACAATTTTCAATATGCATGTCCGTCATCGGCGATACTTTCGGGAGTAATCTGCCGGCTGTCCATCTTATGCCAGACATATGCTATATACGCTACCACAAATGGAATCAACAGTGAAACGACGCTCATCACTTTCAATGTGAAATATGTAGACGAACTGTTATGTATAGTCAATGAACTTGCAGGATCGAGGAGTGACGGATAGTAAGGAGTGTCATTGTATCCGGCAACCCAGAACAGAGTGAGCACAACCAGAATAGAACCGATGCCGGTCCACCATATACCGCGAGTGAAATGAGGAGCGAAAAACGATTTAAGAACCCCGAACAGCACCATCACCACGCCTGCAAGAAACAAAACGAGACACCACCACATATCGATATAATTGAAGAAGTACTTGCCCTTTTCCGGAACCCAGCTTCCGTCAGCGCCAAGTCCATAACCCGAAGCAGTGAAAAGAAGCGCGACGAAAGCGAGGAAAAAGGCCACGAATATGGCTCCGTTGACAAGCACGCGCCGGCGATTCTCTTCAAAAAATGCATGGTCGCCCCCTATGTTGTTCATAAAATAAAGAATCCCCTGAGTACGCGCGAGAAACACTACGGCAAAACCGAGAATCCAGTTTTTCCAACAGAAAATGGCTTCAAACCCGTGAGTGGAGGCCCATTGAGAGATGACAGGAGAACCGGGGTCAAGAATATTGCCCATCTTTACCGTAAACTCCGCGCCAAAGAAAAACATAGACACCGAGACACCAAGTAAAAAGCATCCTAAAGTGCCGTTGACAAACAGAAGCCAGTCATAAAAACGCGTTCCATAAAGATTACCTTTCTTTTTGCGATACTGGAAACTCACAGCCTGTCCGACAAATGTAAAAAGTATCAGCATCCACAACCAGTAAGCTCCGCCGAAACTCGTGCTGTAAAACAAAGGAAACGACGCGAAAAACGCTCCACCAAAAACTACAAGGGTCGTGAACGTAAGCTCCCATTTACGGCCGATAGAATTGACCATAAGTTCGCGGTCAACCTCGCTGCGAGTAGTCAGAATCATAGATTGTCCTCCCTGAACGAACAGAAGGAAGACCAACAGAGCGCCCAACACCGAGATGAGCAGCCACCAGTATGTCTGTAAAAATTCAAGTGTCATAATTTCTATTCATTAGAGATTTCTACAATATTTTTCTTGGAATATTTCTTTATTTGCGAAAGCATGATGCAGATTTCCGCAGCCAGAAGAACGGTAAACACAGCCGCAAACATAAAAAATGTGACGATAACCGATGAAGCCTGAATGTCGCTGACGGCAGCGATAGTAGGCATAATATCCTGTATTGCCCACGGCTGCCGTCCCACCTCGGCGGTAATCCACCCACTTTGTGAGCATATCCACACTACCGGTATCGAAAGCATCCCTATCCATGCCACAACTTTGTTCTCAAGCCAGTCATGACGGCGGTAAACACCTATCAGCGCGATTATAAAAAACAACAGCAGATATCCGCCGGCAATAACCATGATACGGAACGAATAAAACGTCAGCGCCACCGGAGGAACCGCCTGAGCCGGATCTTCAAAATAGCCGTAGCCGAAATATCGGTAACTCTCGTTAAGCCGGGAGGCGGCACTGTCCATGGCAGCCTTGTCGCCGGCTGCCATAGCCTTGTCATAAGCGCGGAGGGCCTGATGAGCCTCCTTTCCTATGGCGATACGTTCGGCATAACTTACTGCCGGAACCGTGTCACCGTTTTTGTCGAGCATAACGCCGTCAATCAGGTCGTTGATTCCGGGCACGAATGAATCCAAATCATGGGTGGCGAGAAATGACAGACCTTTGGGAATACTTATATGAAACAGATAAGGATCGGCATCGTTGTCAATGCTTTTTTTCGGATTGAGGATTCCGACCGCCACAAGCTCCTGCCCGTTGTTTCCGTTATATAGCCCCTCCATGGCGGCAAGTTTCATAGGCTGATGTTTTGCAACATTGACCGCAGAGATATCGCCTGTGGCAAGAGCGCCCACGATACCGGCCAGCCCGACGATACCGGCAATTTTAATTGACGACTTCGCCATTTCAACGTTACGTCGCTTGAGAAGAAACCAGCAGCTGACACCGATAACAAAAACTCCGGCCACAACCCATGTGCTGAATACCGTGTGGGTAAATTTGGCGATAGCCGTGTCAGAAAACACCAACGCTCCGAAATTGTCCATCACGTTACGCATCTGAGCCGGGTCAAATTCCATCCCTGCCGGCTGTTGCATCCACGCGTTGGCGATAAGAATCCACATCGCCGACAAGGCCGTACCGACAGCAGTGAGCCATGTAGCTGTCAAATGAAATGCCGGGCTCACGCGTTTCCATCCGAAAAACATCACGGCAATAAACGTGGATTCCATAAAAAACGCCACAATACCTTCAATCGCAAGCGGAGCTCCGAAGATATCGCCCACAAACCAGCTGTAGTTAGACCAGTTTGTGCCAAACTCAAACTCAAGAATAATTCCGGTGGCCACACCGATTGCAAAATTGATTCCGAAAAGCAGCATCCAGAACTTAGTCATCGCAAGCCATTTGACCGCTTTCGTCTTGACATAGATGCTTTCCATGATAGCCACAATAAGAGCAAGCCCGATCGTCAACGGCACAAACAGCCAGTGATACATGGCTGTCAACGCGAATTGCCATCTGGACCAGTCTACTACAGTGATTAAGTCGTCCATAGATTAATAATGTTTATATGTTAGTTGATTTCGGTTAATGTCGGTCTCCTCCGTTCATCAGCGACACTCTCACAGCCTCGGCTCTCTCTTGGTCTGTGTCATAATCACGGTTTAAAATATCAGGGAAGAAAAATAGCTTAAAAATAAAAAACAATATGAACAATTTTATGATTATCATGAGCCAAAGCCACCGCCCGACAGTCATCGAACGAAAGCCGTCCCGGTAGAAGCGATAGATTCGTACAAATACGTTTGTCCGAGAATTAATTCCCATGCGGTGTCACAGTGTTTAAATTTTTACAAATATAACATGACAATAACGACCCGCCCATCCCTTCTTAACAAATATTGTTTTTTTTTAACTTATTTAATTCGTCTTCTAATTGTATTTTTGTAAAATCTAAAAAAGAGAGAAAATCTCGTTTTCAGACTTAAAAATTTTAACAATTTAAACAAATCAGATTAACAATCCTTACTAAATAACCGCCCGAACGGGCACATTAATAAATCATAATAAACCATCAAAATTAACTGTATGAAGAAATTTTTTACTCTAATCGCTGCTGCCATTATGGCAATCGGCGCAAATGCAGAAACAATCTACTCCTGGTCATCAACCGGAGCAGATGCCGTAACTGAAACAGGCGGAAAAGCCACTCATGAAAATAGAGACGAGACCAAGGCCAATCGTGTCAATTACGCTAATGGCGAATACTTCACAATCTGCGTTAACGGAAAGAAAGGAAATCTCGGCGACACCCCGGCATCAGATAATGCAAGTTACATTCAAATCGCTCTTGACAAAGCATTGGCTGCCGGCGATAAAATTCTCTTTACCGGATATGTGAACAAAGAGGGCGAATATAAAGGGAATCTTTACATTCGTTTTGTCGACGACAGCAAAACTACTTTAGCTGAATTCAATGAAGACGATGGTTATTCCAATATCGGCAACGGCGAGGCCATCGCTACCCACTCCGTTGTGGTTCCAGCAGAAGCTGCAGGGAGCAAGACCGTTTGGTTGTCTCGCAATGCTGCACAAACCAACGTGTTCCTGACCAAGGTTGAAATCACTCGCGAAGGCGGCGACACTCCCGGCACTCCGGCAGTCGCTAAAGATCTCAGCTTCGAGCTATCAGGTGTATATCCGACTGATGTCTATGGAAATCGTCAGGAAACTGTAGCTTATGATCATGCTACCACTACCGCTACTTTCAAGAACTTCATGGGTGGAACAAGCGATATCGTTATCAAATTCGTCCAAAGAGATGGAGGTAAAGAAATCAACGAGGTAGAAGCTGTATATAATTCTGAATTTGTCAGTGGATTTGGTGCAAAAGAAAACGTGCAAGGCTTTGATTTCTTCCCAATCGAAGGATTGAAAGACAAAGAGATTGTCATAACTAATAATAGCGTAAACACAATAAAGCTTTCAAACATTAAAATGACAGACGGCTATAGCACAACACTCGCCAACAAGGGCGACGGCATTTTTGAAATAACTCTATATTTATCAGCCGACAGTCAGGGATGGGATGCAGCTACCAACACATGGGGAGATAGCCCGGCTATGGCACCATACTTCTGGTATAAAGCCACCATCACTAAGGACGGCGAACAGGCAGGCATCGAAAATATCGTGGCTTCTGACTACGACGAAAATGCTCCTGTAGAATATTACAATCTCAGCGGTATCCGCATCAACGAACCGGCTGCCGGTCAGATTGTAATCCGCCGTCAGGGTTCAAAAGTCACTAAGATTGTCATCCGCTAATCCTGATTCATACTACTATAAAAAAGAGCGAATTCCGTTGGAGTTCGCTCTTTTTTATTCCATGTCCGGATAATGGGGATGACAAATAAACTTTTTCCGCCGTAAAAACGTATTATATTATAATACTCGATGATTGTCAATATTTTGAATATGAAAAAATTATTATTAACTCTTCTCGCAATTGTCGCGACCATGAGCGCGGCAGTAGCCCGCGACAAAGTCTCACGCGACGTAACCGATCTGCCAAAAGAAGCCCAGATAACCCTATCGCGCTATTTCCCGAAGGCAGGCGTGAGCCATATTAAAATCGAAAAGCGGACTTTCGGCGGCACGGAATATGACGTCATTCTTGTCAATGGCACCGAAGTCGAATTTGACGGCAACGGTAAATGGACCGAAATCGACTGCGGACACAATGCGGTGCCCGATGCATTGATCATGAAGCCTATTCGTGATTATGTAGCCAAAAACTACAAAGGGATGAAGATTGTGAAAATCAGCATCGAGCGGTCGAAATATGAAGTGGAGCTCTCCAACGGGCTTGACCTTGACTTCAGCCGTTCGGGCGAATTTTTAAGAATCGATGATTGATACTAATATAAAACACACACTCTTTTGAATAGCGTGGGCGGCATCACAACAGATGTCGCCCACGTTTCATTTTGCCCCAAAAGAAAGCCGCACCCGTGAGAGATGGTAATTGAATGGCATCTACGATGCCAGGTTTTGTCGTTTTGCCTTTGCACCCCATGGCTTGCCATGGGGCTACAATTGTATGGCCGCATTCGCGGCCCTGTTTGTGGCCCAATGGAGGATGGGACGGTTGCATGGTCGCGTTTGCGGCCATTTTGTATTGTTGGATTGGACGAATGGGGACGGATTCATCCGTGAGCAGCCGGCGGTTAAGCGCAGCGATACCGACCGGGGGTGATGGCACACGAAACGGAGATAATCGGGAAGATGATTCTGACAGAATCATCATTGCTCGCATCTTTTTCCGGGGGTTGGGCTTCGGCCCAACCCCCGGCTACCCAAGAGGATTCCTGCGGAATCATTGCCGGCAGCATGGGGCGTGGATTTGGCGGATGGCCAATAAGTTTAATAGAGCCAATAGACAGATGGGAATCCGGAGGATTCATCCATGGGTAGCCGGCGGTTGAGCGCAGCGATACCGACCGGAAAGGCCGACCGGAAAGGTGGGTGGCGCAGCGATACCGACCGGGCGAGAGGGGGAATAAAAAAGGGAGGCCTCTGCCTCCCTTTTTATTTGGTTACAAGATTGGAATTAGCGGTTGAGCACCTTTTCGGTCTTGACTGTGCCGTCAGAGTAAACGGTGCGGATGATGTTGACACCGGTTGCCGGTTCGGCAAGACGGATACCGTTGAGATTGTAAATCTCTACGCTGATCACTTCGGCTGATTCAGAAGCAATATCTTCAATGCCGGCAGAAGGATCATATTTCTTAGAAATTTCACCGTTGTTCAATACGTAGATATCAAATACCATTGGTTTCTCAGTTCCACTTATATGAGCAACGCGAACATAGTAATCACCTGTCTTTTCTACACTAACACGGCTTTTTCTATAATAACGCTGAAGAGCGGAGATATTAAGATTGCTTACTTTTTCCCAGTTCTCGCCGTCGGTCGAAATCTGAAGCTCCATAACAGTATTTGCCTCCTTGTTTCCTGATGCAATATAAGTCACTACATCAAACGGAGCAGGGAATTTTTTAGTTGATTCAATAGCTCCGGTATAAGGATCACCAGCGGTTTTGTTAGCAAACTGAATATCAAATTTGGTTGGACAGCCACCAATCATATCTTCTGCTGATTCTGCAGCATAGGCGCCAGCACCATTTCCAACATAATCCAAAGCAGCTATATTCTGGCTGATGAGCACTTGCCCCGAGCTAACAAGACGCCAATCAGGATCAGTTTCTGAAGTAAGGGTCTTCTTGGCATTAGGATCCGGTTTATAAATGGTAACCTGATTTTCACCTTCTCCCTCTGTTCCAAGCACTTCGTCAGAGAAATATTTCCATGCGCTCTTTCCAAAATAATAATATGCACTTGCATTGCCGGTTCCGCCGTTAGCTGAATTGTCAATAAGCCAATTTGCCTGATTCGCATCAAAATGCGCAATAGTATCCATACGGATAGTATTGGCGTTAAGACTGTTAATTGCTACATATTCTTCGCCGATTTCAGAATTGACATAACCGGCACCCGAAGCCATAGCATAAATCATAGTAGGCTCAGACGACAGAACGATAGGAGCTGTATATTTCTGAAGACCTTTGACAACTGTCGGATTTGAAACGTTCGCAGCTGTAAGATTTTTGATAATTGCTTCTTCATTAATCGGGAGATAGCTGTAATAAATATCCACACCATCAGTAGCCGAAGCGATTTCAACGGTAGTTGAGGTAGCTTCCTTAGTCATAGTGAATACAGGAGTGGCAGCCTGAGCCATGATAGCCACTTCGGCAGAAGCAACTTTACTTGCAAGGAAGCCATCTGCAGTAGCTAAAGCTTTTACAGTCTTCACTTCAGTAAGAGTGAAGGGGTTTTCGTAAACCGTACTTGCCTCGGTAGGATCTGTACCATCAAGCGTGTAATAAACTGTAGAATTGACAGTTGAGCACACGATAGACACTTCGGTAGCGAGATTGCTGTTTTTCTGAGTAATTACCGGAGTCGCAGCTTGAGGCACAGCTTTCTTTGAGCGAGCCGCATAAACAACTGCATCAACGATAAATGTAGGATCAGCAGGAAGAGCCGTAACAGAAAGAGGCATACCGATATAGGTGTTGCGACCATCATTGTGCATGTGAACAGCAACAGCATCACCGGCATTTGCAATCACAGCATCGTCGGCAAAATAAGAACCGAGAGTAACAGCAGAGAACTGGCCATCGGCAAGAAGACCTTCACCGGCAAAAGAAGCAAATGATTCATTCCCGACATAAGCCTCGGTAAGGGTAAGCGAAGTAGCGTCAGAAGCTACAGCGGAACCAAGACCCCAGACTTCATAAAGAGCGGCATTGAGATTGACCATCGGCTGGTAAGCGATAGCGCTCTTAAGTACCGGAACAGCCTTAGCATCAGCAGCAACAGCAGGAGACACAACAACTGCATCATATTCCTGAAGGTCGGCAACAGTAAAATCTGAAGTAGCGTCAACAAGAGTAGCATCGATACGGTCAGGAGCACTTTGCAGAGCCATGAGCATCATATCATCGGCACCTCCAACGAAAGCCACTTTCTTAGCTTCCTCAATATCAGGACCGTCACCTTCATCAACCATTATCAATGAAATATCAACTCCACCTGTTACCATTGTGATGGTTATATCTGTACTATCAGTTACAGAATCCTTCACTCGCCAAACAAGCTCCTGGTCGCCATCAGGGCCTTTACAAATAGCATCAGCCGGACCGGAAACCCATTCCATGTTATCTCCAAAATTAAATCCTCGGTCAGTTGCCGTACCATTCGCAGAACGGGCTATAATTGTAATAGTCTGGCCACCAACCAATTTAGGCACAATAATTTTGTCCTTATCACGTGTCAGACGAATCTTGTTAGTTGCAAGATGAATACTATTGTCTGATTTAGCCGTAATTGTAAAATTCAAACCTTGTGTCTCGGGAATAACTACATCATTAGCGGTTAATTCTCCTGTCATTTTAACAAGATTCTTCCAGTTGTTGGTAGCTCCGGTAGATGAGTCCGTACCATTAGAGCCCCATCTTGTTTTATCCGCATTAAGATTAGCAATAGTCTCTTCACTAAGACCTTTTCTAAAATCCCAACTTTTACGCTGTTGGGCGTTAATTGATGTCACTCCAACAAAAGACAGCAACATCACAACGAGAACCCGACATAGGTTCTGGTTAAACACTGTGTAGATTTGTTTCATGGTTAATTATTTAGTTAAACAATTATAATGCAGCATCTTTAATTCCACAATTCATGGAAAACATACAAATTTAGGATAAATGTTAATTTGCCGCAATATAATATAATATAATATAATATAATATAATATAATATAATATAATATCTGTTAATAAATGTAAATAATCACATCTGTGTTATGAAATGGCACAGATATGCCGGCTAATGTTAGGCAATCGTAATTGGATGACATCTTCGATGCCATTTTTTTGTTGTTCGGCGTACCCCATGGCAAGCCATGGGGCTATAATTGCAAGGTCGCAGTCGCGGCCCGGTTTGTGTTTTTCCGAGGGGATTGATTGGACTTATTGGGCAAATGGGTCTAATGGAACCAAAGGGCGTAGGAATCCGAAGGATTCATCCGTAGGTAGCCGGCGGTTGAGCATAGCGATACCGACCGGGAGACAATATCATCAACCGGGATAAAAAAGGCGTGCCGCTGATAGCGGCACGCCCATGTTATGTTGCGCAATGATTATTACTTTTTCTTGCGGTTTCCGTAGCGGCTCATGAACTTGTCCACACGGCCTGCGGTGTCAACGAGCTTCTGCTTGCCGGTGAAGAAAGGGTGAGAAGAGCTGGTGATTTCAAGCTTAACCAACGGATAAGTCACACCGTCAACTTCAATGGTCTCTTTAGCGGCAACCGTCGAACGAGTGATGAAAATCTCATCGTTTGACATATCTTTAAATACTACTTCACGGTAGTCTGAAGGATGGATACCTTGTTTCATTGTTAATATTGTTTTGTTGTTTTTTATTCAAGTCGGTCAAAATCACGCTGGTAAGGCGTAAATCCGTAATGGCTTGCAAATTTACGTTTTTTTTGCGAATCAGACAAAAACTTTCGGCGATTTTTTACTTTTCGTCGTATTCAACCAATACCTGATCGGTCATGACTTGATCGCCGGGAGCTACAAACACACGTTTAACAGTGCGCTGGGCGGTAGCCTCAAGATCATTTTCCATCTTCATGGCCTCATACACAAGCACCACGTCGCCTGATTTAACCTTGTCGCCGGGCTTCACATTGACCTCAATGATTTTTCCGCTCATAGGAGCCTGCAGCACCGGACCGGTAATCGGCTCCTCGACTACCTTCACTTCCTCGACCACCGCTTCAGGCCGAGCCTTTTCCTCTGCGGCAGCGACACGCTGGTATTCCTCGTCGCGACGACGCTTCAAGAACGGAGCAGCCACAGTAGGCAGGAGTTCGAGCAAGAGGTATTCCTCGCCGTTTTTAGCGAGCTTGACGCTGCCAAACTCTTCCAACACGGGATTTTCAGGTTTCCTATATTTATTGGTGTCATAAGCCACCTCCTCGGCACTTCCGGTAATCTTTTCGCGAAAAGCAGGATCAATGGCAACCGGAGTATGTCCGTATTCACCTTTAACAAGTGAAATGAACTGGTTGGACTTGGTGGTGTAATCGGGATTGCCTTTCTTCCTGTCAAGAGCAAGGCTGACAGCCTGACTGCCCACAATCTGACTGGTAGGGGTAACCAACGGCACAAGACCCGCATCACGGCGAACCTTCGGAATCAGCCGCATGGCATCGTCCAGAAGGTCATCGGCCTGGAGAGCCTTCAGCTGAGCCACCATATTGGAATACATACCTCCCGGCACCTCTGCCTCCTTGACAAGCATATTAGGCTTCGGGAATCCGAAATAATCCTCAATACCGTGACAATATACGAGCAGCTCCTCTTCATTGTTGTGACGGGCTGCGTCAATAGCCTTATCAAACAGCTGATCGACTTCGGCGGGAAGCTTTTCAGCGACCGGATTGAAGTCGCGCGGGAACGACTTGCCAAGGTCATATTCATGCAACTCCTTGCGGATCTCCTTAAGCTCCTTGGCAATCTTAGCCACAACATCCATATCGGCCTCAACCTCGATGCCGAGTTTATTGGCAAACACATATATCAATTCAATGGCAGGAGCCGCCGAGCCTCCGCCAAACCACCATATATTGGTGTCAAGGATGTCCACACCGTGAATCATGGCCATGACTGATGAAGCAAGACCGTAGCCGGGGGTACAGTGGGTATGGAAATCAACCGGCACGGTAAGAGCCGATTTAAGCTTCGGCATAAGCGAAGCGACACGGGCAGGGTTGACAAGACCGGCCATATCCTTAAGCGTGACAATCTTCGCTCCATAAGCCTCCATAGCCTTGGCTTTGCTCACAAAATATTCATCGGTAAATATCTTTTCAGGCTTCTTACCGAACAAACGGGCAAAAAAGCCTTTGGGCTCCTCATCCTTCGGATCGACGGTGTAGCACACCGCCCCGTCGGGGATTCCGCCAAGCTCATTAATCATCCGTATGGACTCCTTGACATTGTCAAGGTCGTTAAGAGCGTCAAAAATCCTCATCACGTTAAGACCGTTGTCGATGGCTTCCTTGTAAAAACCTTCAAGAACAGAATCGGGGTAAGGGACATAACCGAACAGGTTGCGTCCGCGTGACAAGGCGGAAAGCAGAGAATGGCCTTTGAGAGCCGCGCTTGCCTTGCGAAGACGTTCCCACGGAGACTCATCAAGATAACGCATGACAGAGTCAGGAACAGCACCGCCCCATACTTCAACGATATAGAATCCCGCATCCTTATACAAAGGCAACAGACGGTCTATACATTCTTGATTCATGCGGGTGGCAAACAACGACTGCTGCCCGTCGCGCATGGTCAAATCTCTAATTTTCAATTTTCGACTCATGGGAATTATATTTTTATATTTGGATATCGTAAAAATCAATCAAAAACACCCTGTATACTTTCTTCAGCCGAATCGGGCTCTTCGGTATATTCTCCGTAATATTCCTTGAAGCACAAATCCAGATCGGCAGGGAACTCAAACTTCACGTCCTGATTATAAGGCAACGCAGGATCGGCATACACCTTACTTATATAAAGACCGTAAATAGGAAGCGCCATCGAGGCCCCCTGCCCCATGGCCATGCCGTTGAAATGGATATAACGCTCCTCTCCTCCTACCCATACTCCCGACACAAGCTGCGGAGTGAAGCCCATAAACCATCCGTCGGAATTCGAGTTGGTGGTTCCGGTCTTACCTCCCATCTGTGCAGTTATATTGTAAGGAGCGCGACGCAAACGGTTGCCGGTACCGCTGTCGACGACATTGAGAAGCATTGAAAGAATCTTATAATATGCCTCGGTGCTTATAACCTCGGTATGATTCGGGGCAAACTCGGAAATGATGTTGCCGTTGCTGTCGGCGATGGCAGTGACAAACATCGGGTCGACACGCATGCCTTTGTTGGCAAAGGCCGAATAAGCCGTAACCATTTCTTTTACAGAAACGTCACACGGGCCGAGGCACAACGCTATCACCGGGTCAAGATGATTGGTTATTCCGAAATTATGCATGTTGCGCACAAGAGTCGCCGGCGAAAGCTGGCTCATCAGGCGCGCCGAAATCCAGTTGTTGGAGTTGGTCAGCGCCCAACGCAGGTCGACCATCTCTCCGACTCTCGCGCTTCCGGCATTACGCGGCTGCCAGGGACGGCCCACCTCATCATAAATAGTCGGCTGGTCATTCAACATCTCGTCACACGGGGTGAACCCTTCCTCCATGGCGTAAGTATAAAGGAACGGTTTTATTGTCGAACCAATCTGACGGCGACCGGTAGAAACCATGTCATACTGGAAGAATGAGAAATTCGGCCCCCCGACATATGCCTTTACATGACCGGTCACCGGATCCATCGACATAAATCCGGCACGAAGGAAATGTTTCTGATACATAATCGAATCCATCGGTGTCATGACCGTGTCGACCGGCCCGTCATAGGAAAACACCTTCATCTCGACAGGAGTGTTGAACGCCTTTTTAATCTCGGTGTCGGAATGTCCCGCATGTTTCATCGCCGTATAACGGTCGCTCTGTTTCATGCTCCGCTGAATGATAGCCTCAAGCTGAGCCGAGGAAAGCTCTTCCCGATTGGTGGTGTAAGGAGCGCCCTTCACTCCTTTCTTCTCACGGAAGAAGCTTGGCTGCAAAGTCTTGCTCAGATGCTGTATGACCGCATCTTCGGCATATTTCTGCATACGCGAGTCGATAGTTGTGTAAATTTTCAGCCCATCGGTGTAGATATCATATTTTGCGCCATCGGGCTTGGGATTTTTCTCAATCCATCCGAAAAGCGGATTTGTAGCCCATGCGATAGAATCATCGACAAATTTCTGGGCTTCCCATCCACGATAATCCGATCTATCAGGCTTTTTCGCCTTAAGCACACGCCTCAACTCCTCACGAAAATAGGTAGCCGGCCCCTCTTTATGGTCAACCTTATGGAAATCAAGTTTTAACGGAAGTTGCTTTAAAGAATCAAGCTCCGCCTTGGAAATCATGTCATTCTTATACATCTGCTCAAAAACCACATTTCGGCGCTCAAGCACCCGTTCAGGCTTCTTAACAGGATTGAAATATGACGGATTCTTGACCATTCCGACGAGCATGGCAGCCTCTTCGATTGTCAAATCTTTCGGCTCCTTGCCGAAATACACAAAAGCCGCTGACTTTATGCCTACCGCATTATACAGAAAGTCAAACTGATTGAGATACATCTTCATTATCTCCTCTTTCGAATAATAACGTTCGAGCTTTATGGCAATCATCCATTCTATAGGTTTCTGCAACGCGCGCTGCAACAATCCGTGAGACGTAGGGGAATACAGCTGCTTCGCAAGCTGCTGAGTGAGAGTAGAACCTCCGCCGGCATTCTTCTGATTCATCAGCAATGTCTTTACGGCAACACGCCCCAACGCCCGCACATCGATTCCGGAGTGTTCCTCAAACCGCGAATCTTCGGTAGCGACAAGGGCGTCAATCACATACTGGGATATATCATCAAATTCCGCGTAGACACGATTGCCCGTATCGGCAAAATATCGTCCGAGCTCCTCACCGTCGGCTGAGTACACGACGGAGGCAAATCTATCCTGCGGATTTTTCAGCTCTTCGACAGGCGGCATATAGCCGATAGCTCCATTATATATCAGAAAAAAGAAGAAAAACACGCATCCGAGCAAAACCAGAAATGTTACCCACATCCCGATTATGATGGAACGAGTGCGACTATTTTTTTTTGCATTGTATTCAGTGTCTTGTGCTGACTGGTTCATGTGTACGTTTATAGTTAATCAAGATGCAAAATTACATTTTTTCATCCATACTTCTGATTTTTATAGCATAATTTTCCATAAATATGTCTCAATTATGAATAAATAATTTCATATTTTCCATTGCATGTTGCGGTTTTTATATCTATATTTGCAATTAGTCAGTTCCGGATTAAAGACGGCACCCCCATAACGCGGAATGTTCATGAGAATTCCGCAATAATCGTAAATGACACTATAATGCTCTGCAAAATATAGTAATATGAACGACTTGAAAAGAAACATATTAACGAATTGCCTATTGACGGTGATAGCTTTCATCATATCCTTCAGCGCCACAGCCCAAAACGACAATTCCATAAACTACCGCAAGCAACTGCTTGTCATAAACTCTCTTAACGAGATGGCTCCGTGGAGCCAAAGCTTCATCTCCCCTATTCTCTCAGAGGGCGCCCGCAGCGGAAAATACACAACCACGGTGACCAACATGAACAGCACGTTCATCGTCAACGACACGATATATCAACGCACAGTCAACGGCATACTTAATATTCCGGAAAGCAAGATCCCCGACGGAATAGTTCTTCTTGGCGACGCATCATTCACTCTTATTGAACGAATAGCCAACGAATGGGGTTCGGTACCTATGTTATTAATCGGGAATACCGATAAAGTCGGCAATCCGACATATTACTTTACAGGATCCCAAGAGATGGAGTCGGAGAATGAATTTGCCTCTCTATCAGACCTTCGTGAAAAATTTCATTACAACATGAGTTTCATAGAATCGCCTATTATGTTTCGCGAGACTATAGACCTCATGATTCACATGAATCCGAACCTTGAGAAAATAGTGTTTGCAGCCGATGAACTGTGGGCTAATCGCAACCTCAACCGTAATATACGGTCCTATATCCAGTCCAGATATCCCGGCATTTCCTACGAATGGCTTATCGGAAAATCATCCAATTCAAAACACCTGATCGACTATCTTATGAGCGAGAACCGAAAAATGGGATTTTTGTTCTCTTCATGGTTTTATGCCGAAACAGACGTAAACGGCTGGCCCACTCTTGTCATGGGCGACTTCAAATCAATAAACCAGGCTGAACATGCTGTGTATGCGCTTCGTGAGGCTTATCTGACTTCAGGAGTTATAGGCGGGTTTTACCCTGATAAAGAGAAAACAATCAATGCCGTATTGGAAGGCATACGCGCCATGATGAGTTCAGGCAGTTTAGAAAAACACCCGTTCTACTACCCTGAATTTCCAGGCGACTTTCATAACGTGATAAATTACCCGCAATTGATTGCCGACGGATATAATGACGGAGACTGTCCGGATGACACAGTATTTATAAACCGTACGGGAGCCTCTCTTCGTGATTATATTTGGCTCATCGCGCTTGCCGGCATAATAATACTCGGTCTTGTAGTATTTATCTTCATAAATTATTACATGCAAAAAGTGCGCAACAAGCTTTATAGATCACGGGAAACCATGTTGCGCAATATGCCAATCGCATTTGCCGACGGAAAAGCGCGGTTAAACCGCAACGGAGAGGTAACTGAAATAACATATTTTGACACCAACACCATTTTTGAAAGCCTTATTCCAATTGAAAACGGGCATACGACCATATCAGAACCGGCACATATAGCGTTAATAAACTCTGTTATCAGCAGCGGCAAGCCTGCCACACTGTCATTGTACTTCAAAAACATTGACTCATATTACGATTTCGTTATCGCTCCCGGCACTGAACCGATGTCAATTCAGGCATTCGGAATCAATAACACTAAAATCAGACGTACCGAAACTGAATTGCGTGAATCCCGCAAACAACTTTCCATGACTCTTGATGTAGCCCATATAATACCATGGCAATGGGACATCAAGGCTCAAAGAATATTCTGCGAATCTAAAAATGCCGAGAAATTTCTCGATTCGGGACATCTTGAAATAAATGAACTAGGAGTCATGTCAATCGATTCCAACGAATATTTCCGACATATACATCCCGAGGATCTGGCAAGCGTGAGACAATGTTACAAAAACCTCATTGAAAAACGCATGAAATTTGTCAAGCACGAATTCCGGTATATAACAAACAGAAACGGAGTCGAACATGTAGAGTGGTTTGAAATCAATGCCACAATCGACCAACAGGACGAAAAAGGACACACCTTATCTCTTACAGGTTCTCTCCTCATCATTACCGAACGGAAAAAGCAGGAGAATTCAATGCTAATTGAAAAAGAACATGCAACAGAAAGCGATAGGCTCAAGTCGGCATTCCTTGCCAATATGAGCCATGAAATCCGCACTCCCCTCAATGCCATTATCGGGTTTTCCAATCTTCTGGCAACTACCGACGACCCCAAAAAGAAAGCGCAATTCATGTCGATTATTGAGAACAACAATCAACTCCTTCTACAACTCATAAGCGACATTCTCGACCTCGCAAAAGTAGAAGCAAACACACTTGAGTTCATTTATCAACCCACCAATCTGAATGAACTTATCAAAAATATCGAAAACACAGTCAGGATGCGTGTAAAGCCGGGTGTAATGCTCAACTACACGCTCGGAGCCCGGGTATGTATCGTCGAGGCTGAACGCAACCGCCTCTCACAAGTGCTAATCAACATGCTTACCAATGCATGTAAATTCACGGACAAGGGAAGCATTACATTCGGATATGAACTTCGCGGGCCGGAAATATACTTTTTCGTGCGAGATACCGGAATCGGCATCTCGCCGGAAAAACAGGCAAGCGTGTTCCAGCGTTTCACCAAACTAAACAGCTTTGCTCAAGGTTCCGGACTCGGATTATCCATCAGCCAGAGTATTGTTGAAAAAATGGGAGGACGTATCGGAGTCGAATCACCCGGTGAAGGTCTCGGCACCACATTCTGGTTTACTATCCCTCTTAAAGAAGCTCAAGACGTTCAACCCGAGACCCCGAAAAAAAATCAGCCTATAAAAACAAAAAACGGGAAAAAGAAACTCACATTGCTGGTTGCAGAAGATAATGAAAGCAATTATCTGCTCTTTGAGACAATCCTGTCAGACGATTATAATCTTATCCATGCATGGGATGGCATTGAAGCGGTTGCATTATTCAAACAATACAAGCCGGATATGATCATAATGGATATAAACATGCCGAATATGGACGGCTACGAAGCTACGTGCGAAATAAGAAAGATATCACACACAGTGCCCATCACGGCTGTCACGGCCTATGCTTTCGCATCCGACAAAGAACGAATCATGGAGAACGGATTCAACGGATATGTCTCCAAGCCCGTCAACACAAATAAGCTCAAAGCGGAGCTGAAACGTATGACCGACAGCTTGCCGATAGAGCGTTGACTTTGAGTTCGCGTCCGCAATAAAACAGTGACTGGCTACGTTGTATATCGTAGTTAATCACCATTTATATGCATCGAATTCTCATAGGCATTATTGCATCAATAATATTCTTTACAAGCTGCATTGAAGACGATTTCACCACATCGCCATCATCTCAGCCACATTACTCCACCGACACGCTTCATATAGGGGATGTATTTACAGCACAGGGAACACCGACTCGCAGTTTCATTGTCTACAACCGAAACTCAAAAGGAATCATAATCAGCAATATCAGATTCAGGGATCCGGCGACAAGCGATTATTTCCGCGTAAATGTCGACGGACTACCGGGTAAAGAATTCAACAATGTGGAAATCCGGGCAAAAGACTCCATATACGTATTGGTAGAAGCGACCCTTCCGGAAAACGGATTTGATAAGCCTCGCATAATAGATGCTCCACTTGATTTCACAGTCAACGGAGTGACCTCCACTGTTGTTATAAATATTTCAGGACGCGATGTCAACCGCATAAACGGAGAAACATTGACTTCCGACACTCATTTCACATCCAAACGGCCATATTTTATCACCGACAGTCTTGTTGTAGCTCCCGGAATCACTCTCACAATAGAACCTGGAACAACTATGTATTTCCATGACAAAGCGTCATTGAAAGTGCGCGGAACCCTTATTTCCGACGGCACTCCCGAAGAGCCGGTCCATTTCATCGGCGATCGCACGGGAAATGTTGTCGGAGGGATACCTTACGAACTTATGTCGGGACAATGGGATGGAATACGATTTTATGAAACATCCAGAAACAATGCCTTGTCACACACATCCATGCGTAATTCATTGTGGGGCATAACCCTTGATTCAATTCCAAGCGGCGAAATCGCGTTGTTATTGACAAACTGCCAGTTAAGAAATACAAAATCAACCGTAATATCATCCAACCACGCGTCAATATATGCAACAGGATGTGAATTTGCGGAAGCGCCCGCAGGCATCGTATATTTACGCGGAGGCAATCACAGATTTATCAACTGCACATTTTCCAATTATTATTTATTTGCAGCCATTACCGGGCCGCTAATACATTTTGACGGAGACGATATAAGCGCCGATGTGGACAATTCAATTCTTTACGGCCTCGGCAATATCATGAAACCTGATGATATCGAAGGCATGCCGGTCACTTTCCATAATTCACTGCTCAAACCTGCGGGAAGCAATGATGACAATTTTATCGACTGCATATGGGACAGCGACCCGATGTTCTATACTGTCCGTGAAGACTATTTTTTTGATTATCGGTTGCGTAACGGCTCACCGGCTATCGGTAGCGCCAATCCCGCCTTAATGGACAAATCTGAAGCCACATCGATAGATTATTACGGGATGCCTCGCGGCGAGACTCCCGATATCGGAGCCTATGTCTATACCGAACTGAAACAGCCTTAATCAATAACAACCTACAACTAAAGTTTCCACTATACCGGAAACTTTTTGCCTCTTTATTTCCACTATACCGGAAACTTGCGTAACTTTGCATCGTATGGACAACAATCAATACATCTCTTCATCACCTTATAGACGCGGAGCCCTCTACGGCTTACCGTTCGGACTGTATCTTACAGCCCTGTTTTTTGCCATATCCTACACTTTTGATTTCCCGATACTCAGTCCTATAGTGTTCGTATTGATGCTCGGCGTTCCATTTATTATTTATGGATTTTTACGTCGTTCATTCGTAGAAGACAAAGGGACAACCATCTACTCCTCCCTTTGGATGGAAGGAATAGCTATTTTCTTTTTCGGAGGTCTTTTAGCCACATTAGTGTCAGTTGTTTATATGCGATGGATTGAACCGTCGTTTATAGAAAGCCGCATTGATGCAATCATCGAGCTATATAACCATACCGATTATTCCCGTAGCGAAGAAATTGTTGACATCATAACCCGCGCCAAAGAACAGAATCTCATACCTAAACCGATTGACATATCAATCGACATGCTTTGGTTTATAGTCTTTTCAGGCTCTATGCTTTCCATGCTTATGGCATTGCTGGCCAGAGCGCGCGGATACAAGATTAAACCTAAAAAATAATTGACGATGGACATATCAGTCGTTATACCCTTATATAATGAAGCAGAATCACTGCCTGAACTCGAGGCGTGGATACGGCGTGTCATGGATGAACATGGATTTTCCTACGAAATACTGTTTATCAACGACGGCTCTACCGACAACTCTTGGGAAGTGATAAAAGACCTTTCACAAAAGAATCCTAACGTAAAAGCTATCAGTTTTCGCCGAAATTACGGAAAATCCCCCGCCCTTAACACCGGGTTCAGCCGGGCATCAGGCGATGTAGTCATAACTATGGATGCCGATCTTCAGGACAGTCCCGACGAAATTCCCGAACTATACCGAATGATTACTGAAGATAAATATGACCTGGTATCTGGATGGAAACGCAAGCGTTATGACCCTCTGTCAAAAACCATCCCGACGAAACTTTTCAATGCGACGGCACGGAAAGTAAGCGGCATTAAAAATCTTCACGATTTCAATTGCGGGCTTAAGGCTTACCGGAATATAGTAGTTAAACATATCGAAGTCTATGGTGACATGCACCGCTACATCCCGTATCTCGCAAAAAATGCAGGCTTCAAAAAAATCGGAGAAAAAGTGGTGAAACATCAAGCACGAAAATATGGGTCGACCAAATTCGGGCTTGACCGGTTTGTCAATGGCTATCTGGATCTCGGCACATTATGGTTTATGTCGAAATTCGGAATCAAGCCAATGCATTTCTTCGGATTGCTCGGAAGCCTCATGTTCATTCTCGGATTCATCGCCGTGGCTGTTGTCGGACTGTCAAAACTTTACAACATGTACCACGGCAATCCATATATACTTGTTACCGACTCACCATATTTTTATTTGTCGCTGGTATTGATGTTGCTCGGTTCGCAATTATTCCTTACCGGATTTATCGGAGAACTGATTGTCAGAAACTCCAGTCGCCGCAACGAGTATGAAATAAATGAAGAAATCACCTCATCCACGAAAAATTAATCAGGATATATGGAATCTTATCCAAGTTTTTACAATCTATCGGAACATCGCTATTCTTGCCGAAAGTTCACAAACGCTCCTGTATCACGAGACCTCATCATCGCAGCCTTGGACGCAACTCGCCTGGCACCCTCGGCTTGCAATCGACAGCCATGGAAATTTCTGGTGATTGACACTTCCGACCTTCGTGAAAAGATTCAAAAAAGCTATAATCGCGATTGGTTCAATACAGCTCCCGTATACATCATAGCTGTAGGACTGCATGATAAGGCATGGCATCGCCAGTTTGACGGCAAAGACCATACAGACATAGACGTAGCCATCGCCGTCGAGCATCTTTGTCTCGCACTCTCATCATTAAAATTAGGAAATTGCTGGGTATGCAACTTCGATCCTGAAATCATAAAAACGACATTTTCATTATCTGAAAATGAGGAACCGATCGCTATAATTCCAGTAGGATATCCTGATGGAGATGTCATTCCTGATAAAACACGTAAGCCTCTCGAAGAAATTGTGAAATGGTTAAATTGATAAAATCCATATCATTATTGTGCCTATCGATGATAGGGCTTACAGGATGTAATTCATCAGGATGTATAAACAACCAGAATTCAATCCCATTGGCCGGCTTCTATTCATTTGCGTCTCTGACAAGCATCTCCGTGCCAAATCTTACGATTGGCGGAGTCGGAGCTCCCGGTGATTCATTGATTCTGAATAATAGTTCCGCATCGTCGGTATATCTGCCTTTCCGGTCACAACAGCCTGAAACATCCTTCTTCTTTCATTATAATCAAGAAGGAATCAACGATGATGCATTTAATGACACATTGACATTTACGTACTCCTCTATTCCATATTTTGCTTCGGAAGAATGCGGAGCAATGTTCCGCTACGTAATAACAAGCTATACCTATACCAAACATTTGATAGATTCGGTAGGGCTTGTCGACAGCGTAATAACAAATGTCGACCGTGAACGCATCAGAATATATTTCCGTACCGCGACTGAAGAAGAAAACGGCGGGAATAGCGACGCAACTCAAGAAGACAACAATAAGGACAACACTCAAACGCAGCAAATCAAAGAATGAAGTTCCGCCCAATTGTCATATTGATCATTTCCATATTCGCGTTGAATGCAATCGCGCAACGTCGTATCACGCCAGTTAAAACGCAATCCAATAAAACAACGGTTGCAACTGCCGCCACAACCGATTCAGTAACCCAACGCCCAGAAAGCGTCGTAGAAGTTACCGGAACTGACGGTAAAATCATTCTTGTAGACACAATCTCCGGCAAAGAATATACCGATACGATTTTGACGGTAGCGCCAAAACTAATATATCCGCGTTGGGAATCAATATCAGCAGGCGTCAATTTATGGGATCCACTGATGAGATGCTTCGGCCAGCATTACGGCCTTATCGGTTTTTGGGGAGAAGTCAGCATTCACAACTGGATTAAGCCATATGTGGAAATAGGACTTGGAAATGCATCATACACCCCAGACAGGGGCAATTACACATACAAATCAGGAATCGCTCCATATTTCAAAATCGGAGCCAACTACAATTTTCTATATAACTCCAACCCAGCTTACTCCGTATATCTCGGGGTAAGATACGGCATAACCAATTTCTCGTATGAAATAACCGATGTAAACACATATCCCGGCTATTGGGGTGATGAAATAACCATGTCGGTTCCATCACAACGTATAACAGCCGGATATTTTGAAGTTGGGGTAGGATTGCGTGTCATGATTGCTTCCAATTTCTATCTTGGATGGGAAGTCAAAGTCCATAACATCATCCATTCATCAAAAACGGAATACGGCGATCCTTGGTATGTGCCCGGATTCGGGACAAAAGGTTCTTTGTTTACAGGAGCGCTTTCATTCAGTTATACGTTGCCATTCCCGGCATCAAAGAAAAAACAAAAGGAAATTAAGGATGCTGCCGCAGGTATCCCTGTGGCGACACAAACAACTGAATCAGCAGTGCCGGAAACAGACGGACAGGAATAACAATAAAAGTCATTTTCCCTGCTTTTTCAAAAAGAAATGTAACAGAATTATGCACACCAAAGTGCCTCCTATTATGCCAAAATAATAGGCATAATTTCCCGCAAAGAATTCCTCACGGCCAATATAGCTCATCACGGCAAGATACACCACTAAAAGTATCGGCAGATATGTGGATTTTTTCATAGATAGACAGAATTTAGTCATTCATTATTCTGCAAAACCTTTACATAGGGGGATTTTTCAATCTCAAATTCATTTGCTTCGAGAGCATTGTATATTTTAAGACATGCCCATGCGTCAATCGCGGCATACATCTGCTGCGAACCAGTAAGTTCGTCAGCTTCCCAATTAGACAACCTCTGGCTTTTTGAGATTCTTCCGCCAAACATTATGGCATATATTTTCTGAAGGCTATTGTCTGAGATGCCGTAATTTTTCACATAGCTCTGCAAATCAATGAAATTTTCATGAACGAAAGGACGTGATTTGTGCATCACCAGATAGTCATCCTTCAAAGAAAGTCCGATTTTCTTTATCTCTTTATTCTCAAAAAGGTCAATGATTTCGTCAATCAAGCCAAACTTATTAATCCGGAAAAGATAGCATGTGTCATCAGTGGCAATCTGAATCAAAGCCACTTTATTGATACGTCCTTTTTTAAAGGACGGCTTGGTCTCGGTATCAAAACCGATAACCTGACAATCACAAATATTCGTTAATGCAGCCTTTGCCTCATCCGCAGTATTGATTACAACGATATTACCGGAATAAAGCACTGTCGGCAATTCCGATAACTCATCTTTAGAAATCGACAATGTTACCATTTTCAAATCCATAACCTTAACTGAATGTAGATTCCTCAAATAGCAGACAGCCTCCCTCCAAGGTTAAGCATCGCTAATTTTGTAAAGGTAGGAAAACTAATCGAAACAAGATAATTTTTCGGCCGAAACCCATATAAAATTAACCTATATTTACCTTTATTTATAAATATTATTTAAATCATTTTTCTATCCAATTCATCCCGTCATCCTTTTCAAACATAAAATGGATGCGCCACAATCCTAACGGACTATGACGCACCGGCTGACGCTTAATAACTATTTCAAAAGCGATTCAAGATAAACCTCGATATTAGTATATTGGTTATGAAGAGTATATAATTTAGCGTCTTCATAATTATCAGGATTGAGACCATTAGCTATTTCCCATTCATCCGGGATACCATCACCGTCACTATCTATTTTTGGAATGCCGGCTTCCAATCTCGGCCAGCCTCCCACATCTTCAGGAGTATTGATGATACCGTTACGTCCGTTTTCGCCAAGACCGGCCGCGACTTGCCTCATTATCTCCTTGTCATAAGTATCACGCGAAAAACTGCAACCGCCATCAGCAAGTATTTTCATATAAGCCTGCATGGGTGTGTCTTCTTCAATCGGTTCAAACGGGAACGGATTATCAACCAGGCATGACGGTGTCGCTTCACCCTGTAAAGGCACTGCATCCGGGGATATACCCGATTCCGGTTTCGCGCTTTTACGATTACGCATATACGGTTTTCCCGGACGATCAGTAACACCTTTGCGATTATCATAAGTCACATCGTCATCTCCCTCCATCACATTTCCGGCGATATAATAACGACCCGTGGCATCATCCGCCACATCAAAAATACGATGATGTTCCGATGCCGGCCCCGGCTTATAATAGTTGCCCACCATATTTATTTCAGCATGATGGCCACCGCCATATCCGCTTTTGAAACCCCAATTGTAAATGGCATTGTTTCGAAAATCAACCCATTTGGTTCCATCCACCGATGAAAAACGCGGATTGCGACTCGCATGATTAGCAAGAAGATTATGATGGAATGTAGCTTTATATCCGCCCCATATTCCACCAAAACCATGACTACCCTTGGTATGAACCGATTGATTAAGACTATGCGCTACAAGGCACCATTGCACTGTCAGATTTTCAGTCTTATATATCGAAAGACATTCGTCAATGCTCCAACTTACCGAACAATGATCGATAATGACATTCTTTTGACCATATCGGCCGCCGCCCAGACCGTCGCTGTCAAGATTATGACGGTCACCGGGACGCACTCTAATATAACGTACTATAACTTCGCTGCCATTTACAACAAGAGGATAATCTTTAAGGCAAATCCCATCACCGGGAGCTGAATGTCCGGCTATAGTTATACTGTCATTATCGATACGGAGAGGAGACTGGAGTTCAATAGTTCCATCCACATCAAACACAACAATCCTCGCACCCTTTGCCTCCACGGCCTCTCGAAAAGAACCGGGGCCGCTGTCATTAAGATTGGTCACTTTTATAATTCTGCCTCCACGCCCGCCAACGGTGTATTTACCATAACCTTCGGCACCGGGAAAAGCCACCACATTCTCAGCCGCCATTGACATAACTGCCGCTGACAACGTCAATCCGAATATAAGAGTTTTTTTCATGTGACAAAGTTACAAATAGTGGAGATGAATATCAACTCACCCCCACTATTATTTATAGATCAAAACCAATTAATTGTACCCGGGATGTTGCTGTCCAGCAAGACCTGGATTTACGTCCATAATCGCAGTCTGGTGGAACGGCATCAGCTCTGTCTTATTTTTGGTAAGACCATAGAAAATGCCCGTTGCGCCAGTAATCCACTTGTTTTCATCAGCGATTCCTTCAACGGCTTTTGTTGAAAGATTGCCTTTCTGGCTTGAAACATTGATACTATACATGTTCAACAGCGTGTATTCAACCTCTTCTGTCTCAACACCTGCAGGCACAAGCTTTCTCTAAGAGGGTCGTACAAATGTACGACCCTCTTAGAGAAAGCTTTCATGGTCGATATATTAATTCAACAAAATTAAACAAAAAGGGACAAATACCCTCGTCAGTTAATTTATGTTAACCGACGTGCAGTTTCAGCGTTAAAATAACGCCATCTGTATCAAAATGCCTGACGGTTATTGCATTACAACAAATTCTGATTTCGGAAACGAACGATTCACATAACGCTGTATAAAACCTAATGTATCTTCCGCTATAATCTTATCGTTATCAAAATATGTATTATAAATCACTCCTTTTAAATTTATTCCACGGGATTTTATAGCCTCCAATGAGAGGACAGTATGATTAATCGATCCCAAAACACTGTTAGTCACCAGCATCAAAGGCAGATTATGCTGTCTCACATAATCAATTGCAAAATAATCGTCAGCAAGCGGCACCATCAATCCGCCCGCCCCTTCAATAAGAACCACATCATAACGTGATGCAAGCTCTTTAGTAGCATTCTCAATCACACCAAGATCGATATTTTTTCCATCAATACGCGCGGCAAGCTGAGCGGATGCCGGATATGAAAAGATTATTGGAGCTGTCAACCCCTCCCGATCTTCCGGCAGAAGCCCCGTCCCCATAATTTTTCGATGCATTTCTATATCTTCGGAAAAATCCACATTACCCGTCTGAATAAATTTCTGAGTGATAACACTCTTCCCCTGCTCCATTAGCATTCGGGCATACATTCCTGTCATATAAGTTTTTCCGGCATCAGTGTCGATTCCAGATATAAATATTACTTCACTCATTTTTCATTACGTTTTATTACGATATATTGAGGATGATAAGTCAGCCTGCATCTTCCGTTTTCACGAGGAAACTTTGCTGCCAGTTCCGAATATCCCAACGACACATGCTTCAATGCATTCACTCCGGTATTCTTCAGATGTAACATAATCTCTCTTGGCGAACGAAACTCAATAACCTTCTTTTCCTGTTCAAGCTCAATCACAGTACAATATCCGGGAACCATTCGACGAAGTTCATCAAGAGTATAATATCTTAATGGCAATCGTGTAATCGCTGTTATCTCTTTCAGATTTTCAGGCCCGAATGTCGAGATTGCCATTATCCCGCCACACTTCAATTTAGATGCGGCCAAAGAGATAAACCGAGGCAGGTTATTGAACCATTGCACTGTCGACGCCGAAAATATAATCTCAAAACTATCTTCAGCGCATTCGGCAATAAGCTGTTCTGCATCACCGGCGACGATTGTCGCCGGGAAATCAACCTTCTGCGGAGCAAGATCCCACAACGTCACATCTGCATCAAGCAGTTTTTCCTTATATAAATAGGTGAGCATACCTGTGCCATATCCTATTTCAAGAAGCAAAGGGGAGCCCGCTGAAATATGGGGAAAAGAGAGTTTCCATAGCCGTTCAGCCATCATGCGTTGAACCAAAGCAGATCCATCATATGTCCCCGCACTTCTACAAAACCGAGCCGACACAAGCTCTTTATCGATTATCTCCTG
This sequence comes from uncultured Muribaculum sp., assembly GCA_964651105.1. Lineage (GTDB taxonomy): Bacteria > Bacteroidota > Bacteroidia > Bacteroidales > Muribaculaceae > Muribaculum. The sequence goes on from CAZYXN010000005.1 coordinate 46,851, forward strand.
CTCTATTATCTTTTGGAAATCAACATAATGTCCTCCGGGAATATGTCTTACTCTCGGCAATACAGACCACGCTTTATCAAGATTAGCCGGTGAAAAAATTCTGTCATTATCAGAAATCACAACTCTATCCCATACGACATCAGGCAGTTTAGCATCGCGACTCATCTCATAAATCCGCATTAACTCCTCTCTTAACTCTTCAATACCTCGGTCAGGTACTTGCCTGGCGAATTTCTGATAGTCGTCTGAACCATCACACACCCTGCGATAAAATTTGACTAGGCTTCTATCATTCAAACCTGACAAAGTACCCTGAAAAATCATTTCAGGGATGCCAGTCTCATCATTGACAGGGGTCATAGAACCATTGATTGCAACACGCAACATCACAGGAACCCCATCAAATTCATTCATTACAAGAGACGCAATGAAAACACCGAATGACCATGCGAAAACATATACTTCACTGTATCTTGACATTGCCGAAAAATCAAACGCTTTATCACGATAATCCCAAACAACCATTATATCATAGCCCGACACTGAAATATCGGAAAAAACGCCGGCATCCATACCCCATCCGGCAAAAATCAATATCAACCGGCGATTGTTTCCATTATCTCCGACAAACACCTGTTTCATCTCAACTTATTCAAAACATCAATCAATCCGTCAATATTACTATACGTCATGGAAGCGCTTATGCTGAAACGCAATCGCTCCGTACCGGCCGGAACGGTCGGAGTGCGAATTGGCAACGCCTTATATCCCATAGCAATCAGCTGTTCAGACAATCGGACAGCCAGCACAGGGTCGCCGACAATCAGCGGCTGTATATGGGATGGCTCGCTTTGTATATTCAAACCCTTATTAAGTCTTAGCCCCAATTCAGCCACATGCAATCTTTCGGCATCCATCTTTATCAAATTTTCCACCATAAAACGAGTCCATGCCGAAGTCATCGGAGATAAAGCTGTCGAAAATATAAAACTGCGAGCCTTGTTTATTAAAAAATTTTTCAATTCAGATGACACAGCAGCAAATGCGCCTGAAGAAGCCGCAGCTTTTCCAAATGTTCCGACTATCACATCCACTTCAGGGTAATCGACCGCATATCCAAGGCCATGACTGCCACATACGCCAAATGCATGCGCCTCGTCAATATAAAGAATCACATTCGGATACTTTCTTTTAACTTCCACAAGCCAATCTATGACAGCACGGTCACCGTCCATACTGAATACCGATTCTGTAACTACCAATACTCGCTCGTAATCCTTTGCCGATTTAGCAAGAATCTTTTCAAGATGGTTGTAATCATTGTGTCTAAACCTGATAAACGGGGCTCTTGAAAGAATCATTCCATCGATAATACTCGCATGACTGAATTTATCAGCGACAATCATCGCGCCTTCATTCGCAAGAGAGGAGATTATGCCGGTATTAGCATGGTATCCGCTATTGAAAAGAAGTACATCCCTACCATAAAAATCGCCAAGCATATTTTCAAGCTCACAATGTTCTTTCTGGCATGACGCCAACAACCGCGATGCAGATGAAGACATCGGGATATTACAATTATCGGCTATGTCAAAAAAAGTTTTACGCAGATCGGTCCGCACAGCCAATCCCATGTAATCATTTGTTGAAAAATCAATACAATCACAAGTTCCATCGTTGGCGGGAATCCGGCGATAATTCCCCGTCCGCTCAAGATTATCCAATATATCTTTATAAGCAGCCATGTTTAGGGCAATATCTCAATCATTCTACGACATAACTCACGCAATTGCTCCTCCTTTATAATATAAGGTGGCATCACATAAACATTCCGTCCGAATGGACGAATCCAGACACCCGCCTTGACACATCGTTTCTGGAATTCACCCACATCAACAGGGTTTTCCATCTCAATCACACCAATACTGCCAAGCACCCTGACATCACGCACCCCGCTCAGATCCCGAGCCGGAGCCAGTTCTTCTTTCATTATGCTTTCAATTTTAGAAAGACAAGCCTTCATATCAGAAGCGAGCAACAGTTTAAGCGACGCAACAGCGACCGCACAAGCCAACGGATTGGCCATAAAGGTCGGGCCATGCATAAGCACTCCGGCCTCTCCACGCGAAATTGTATCCGCAACCTCCTTTGTTGTCAATACAGCGCTCATCGTCATATACCCTGCGGTCAGTCCTTTGCCAATACACATTATATCCGGCTGCACACCGGCCCATTCCCAGGCAAAGCACTTTCCAGTACGCCAAAATCCGGTTGCAATCTCATCAAATATAAGATATACTCCATATCGGTCGCACAATTTCCTTGCTTCTACAAGATATTGAGGATGATAAAATCGCATTCCTCCGGCGCCCTGCACCACCGGTTCCAGAATCAACGCAGCTATTTCATCACAATGCTCACGCAAAACAGACTCCAATTCTTCCATTGCCTCAGGATTCCATTCCTCATAAAATCCCACCCTCGGAGCTTCCACAAAATAGCGGATCGGAAGGGCCGGCCCGAAAGCTCCATGCATTCCGGTGACGGGATCACACACACTCATGGCATTCCACGTGTCACCGTGATACCCGCTGCGTATTGTTACAAAATTTGATTTCTCATGGCTTCCGCTTCGTGATATAGCAGCTTGTACAGCCATTTTCATCGCCACCTCAACCGCTACCGACCCTGAATCGGCATAAAATATATTATGCATCGATGAAGGAGCAATCTTAAGGAGCAACTTTCCAAGATCAATTGCCGGTTCATGAGTAAAACCTCCAAACATCACATGCGACATCTTATCTATCTGTGTTTTCGCTGCTTCATTTATCACGGGGTTATTGTATCCGTGAATCACGCACCACCATGATGACATTCCGTCAATAAGCTCAGTGCCGTCGTCAAGTGTTATCACAACCCCATTGGCTGTTTTAACTTTATATGTAGGAAGAGGATTTATTGTGGATGTATAAGGATGCCATAAATGCTCCCTGTCCCACTCATCATGCAAAGAAATCTGATTAATCATTTTTATTATTTAGATAGACTCTGGCTGGCAAATCCGACCAACAGGAATACAAAATTAGCACATATTTCAATTAGCCCCAATAATAACATCATTATCTATCATTATTTTTTAACATTTTAACCTATTTGTCAATGCAAATCTAAATTTAATTTTTATCTTTGTGGAAAACCAAACCCAAGTTAAACCTCTAAAACCAAACAAAAGAAATGAAACCATACGTAGTCGGAATTGATATTGGTGGAACAAATACCGTATTCGGAATCGTAGATGCCCGTGGAAATGTAATCGCCAGCTCTGCCATTAAAACCGGCAAATACACCGATGTCAACGATTATATCGCAGAATTGTCAAACGCTCTCAAATCACTTATACGCGCAAATGATGCTGAAGACAAGATTGCAGGAATCGGTGTCGGAGCGCCAAATGCCAATTACTTTACAGGCGTAATCGAAAATCCGCCGAACTTGCCATGGGAAGGCAATATTCCATTCGCCCATCTACTCCACGAAGCAATGGGTATACCGGTAGCCATCACCAATGACGCCAACGCCGCCGCTATCGGCGAGATGACCTACGGAGTAGCTCGAGGGATGAAAGATTTCATCATGATAACTCTCGGTACTGGAGTAGGCAGCGGAATAGTAGTAAACGGCCAGCTTGTATATGGGCACGATGGCTTTGCCGGAGAGTTAGGACACGTTATTGTAAAGCCGTCAAACGGCAGAATGTGCGGTTGCGGACGGACAGGTTGCCTTGAAACATATTGTTCGGCAACAGGTGTTGCCCGCACAGCCCGTGAATTTCTTGAAACACGTACTGATGCGTCAAAACTACGCCAGCTTCCTATCGAAGAGATCACATCAAAAGATGTATATGACGCAGCCATGGCAGGTGATAAACTTGCGAAAGAAATCTTCAAATATACCGGAGAAATCATGGGTGCCGCATTCGCCAATTTTGTTTGTTTCTCAAGTCCGGAAGCCATCATACTATTTGGCGGTCTGTCACGGTCAGGCGATCTTTTGATGAAGCCGATAAAAGAATCTACGGAACGCAATATGCTTGGAGTGTTCAAAGGAAAAACCAAAATTCTGCTTTCCGAACTTAAAGAAAGCGACGCTGCGGTTCTCGGAGCAAGCGCTTTAGGATGGGAAGCCCGTCAAACTCCGGCGCCATCCTCGGCACAACCAGTTGCATGACAATCATTCATCATTAATACATTAAGCTCCTGGCATGTCAAGATGCCAGGAGCTTAATGTATTAATCGCAAAGCATTTTCCATGCTTACAATATTAACCTAGCTTAGTGAGAGCGAGCGCAAGCACTGATATTCGAGCCGTAGGCACAGCGGCATGAATCGCATTGCAACAAGTCAATAACGTAGCTCCCGTAGTGAGAACATCATCTATGACAAGTACATGCTTGCCGGCAAGTTCAGCCGGATTTTTTGCCACATAATCATTTTTGGAATTTACCCAGCGGGAAAAAGCTCCCCGTCGTGTCTGTGTCTTCCTGAAACGCGTAGCTTTCAGGTGTCTGCCTATTCTTATTCCGGTAACATCCTTTATTCCACGCGCAATATATTCGACCTGATTGTAGCCTCGCATCATCAGTTTCAATGGATGTAAAGGCACAGGCACTATGCAATCTATTCCTTCAAAAAATCCTGCGCGTTGAAGCTCGCATGCATATTTACGGGATAAAGCCCTTAATAATTCAGGATGTCCATTGTACTTCCCTCGATGAATCATTGCCACATACGGACTATCTTTATAATAAAAGAACCAGGCTGCTCCACGTTCTATAGGCGCCCCTCCGGCCAGCCGTTCATGAATCATATTAAAAGTCGAGGTATGAATATTTGTTCGCGGCAAATCAAATCCACAATGCAGGCACAGCACATCTTCACCTGGAGCAAGCTTTCGTCCACATACCTCGCACAAATTCGGATAAATCCAGTCCAGTATTCGTTTAGCAATCGTCGTCATCTTGTCTGCCAAGTTTATCTATCGCTATCTTAACATATTTCCATTCAAATCCACGGCTTATGGCAAATCGGGCAAGACGGGCATAGTCTTCGCGTGAAATCGGGAACGACATTCCTCGAGCTTTATGATTTACAGCCCTAATTACCGTATTTACATACTCAGCCTCGTCGATAAGCCCAAAGGCTTCATCGACATAATCACGGGGTACCCTCTTAACGGCTAAAGCCTGAGCAATTTTTATCCGGCCCCAATGACTGAACAGGAATTTGCTTCTGACAAAGGCTTCAGCATAACGCCTGTCATCAACAAACCGACGGCCTTCCAGAGAATCCAAGATTTCCGAAGCATCCCTCTGCCCGATACCCCATTGCCGCAACTTCTCCGCAATTTCATAACGGCACCGCTCACTTCGGGCACATAAATCCTCGGCACGGGTCAAAGCCTCTTTCGGCGTAAGCTGACGTTTAATCATAATTAGGAGATTTAGCAATCACAAAACGCTGTCGTCCCGTCATATCGGCCATTGAATGCACATCCTTTAATCCAAAAGAACGCAACATTTCACACAACGGAGCGACCTCCAACGGATTAATTTCAAAATAAAGTTCACCATCAGGGCAAAGAGCCGAAACGGCATATTGTCCGATCGCTCTATAAAATCTCAGAGGGTCGGAATCAGGCACAAAAAGAGCGAGATGCGGCTCGTAATCAAGCACGTTGGCTTCCATATTTTTTGCTTCGCTATCCAACACATACGGAGGATTGCTAACAATTATATCATACTTTACATCCCGAGAAAGCCTCATGGTAAAAACATCATCCACATCAAACGTAACGTTCACCTTCAGGGCTTTGGCATTGCTTCGAGCCACATCTATTGCGCCGGCAGAGATATCAATACCGTACACTTCCGGAAATTTCAATCCTCTGGCCAAAGCCACGGCAATACATCCTGATCCGGTGCACACATCAAGTACACGGCAATCGACACGATTACCCCACTTTTTCACTATGATGTCAACAAGCTCTTCTGTTTCAGGACGGGGTATCAACACATTCGGATTCACTTTAATATCAAGACCTGAAAAACGAGTGTGTCCAAAGATATACTGCAACGGCTCATCCGCGAGAAGACGTTTCACAACTTCATGAATCTTATTGACGGTAAAACCAGAAATTGTAGTATCTTTGCGTAGCACTATGTCAACAGGGGAATAACCGAGCAACTCTCCATAAATCGCCCGGGCTAGCGACAACGCTTCGTCAGCAGGAAAATGTCCGGCCAAACTCCGGCGAGTGTTATCAAATGATTCTTTTAGAGATACATCAATCATAGAAAACAAAATTAGAAAATAATCTCCATAAATAGAAACAAATGTCAGAGGAAAACGATATCAAATTCATGCGCCGAGCAATCGAACTCGCCCGCCACGGACTCGGAAACACATCTCCTAATCCTATGGTGGGAGCTGTAATAGTTCACAACGGCGTTATTATCGGGGAAGGATATCACCGGCGGTGTGGAGAAGGACATGCCGAAGTGAACGCAATTGCGTCAGTTAAAAATAGAGAGGCATTAACAGCATCCACAATATACGTCACTCTGGAGCCATGTTCGCATTATGGGAAAACGCCGCCATGCTCCAAACTCATCATCGACACAGGCATACCGAAAGTAGTCATAGGCACCCTTGACCCATACGAAAAAGTAAGTGGAAACGGCGTCAAGATGCTTCGGAACGCAGGCATCGACGTGACAGTCGGAATACTTGAAAAAGAATGCCGCGACATAAATCCGGTTTTCATGACAGCCCACTCAAAACATCGCCCCTACATTACTCTCAAATGGGCTCAAAGCAGCGATGGTTTCATAGACCGCATAAGGACTGTCTCGGAAGAACCCACCAAATTTTCAACTCCGCTCACGTTCACGTTATCCCACCGTTTAAGAACATTGAATGATGCAATAATGGTTGGAAAAGGGACTGTCATCACCGATAATCCAACATTGACTCCACGCAAATGGGAGGGCCGGATGCCATTACGCGTTGTCACCGACCGTGCAAATTCAATTCCCAAAGACAGCCGTTTGCTTAACGACGGCAATCCTACAACCATACTTGGTCCGGCATCTGACGGAAATATTCAATCATATATGAAACAGCTATACTCCAAAGGCATTACTTCCGTCCTCGTCGAAGGAGGAGCTAAATTATTGCATGCTTTTATTGACGAAGGCATGTGGGATATAGCCCGGGTTGAAATTGCTCCTGTAATTCTGGGTTCAGGTGTTAAATCTCCGGAACTGCGGCAAATTCCTCAAAGGATGTTAACTATACAGGGCAACCAATTGTTTTACTATATTAATAATGCGGATTAAGCCGTTAAAAAGACCTAAATATATGTTTTTACGTCCAATATCACCCACATTAAAGAAAATGTTGCTAAATTTGCAAATTGAAAATTAATGTCAATATATTAAAATGAGGACAAAATCAGGAGGATATATACTTGCTGCCACCATGCTCGCCATAGGTGTCGCAGCCTGTAATTCCGACTCCGATGGCACAATAGACACTGGATTCACGTCGGAGAATATCTATTCGGCGACGGCCATAACCGGCTTTAACATTAAGGCTAATAATAAAATAATAAGCAATCTTGACTCTTGCTATTTTACAATTGATCTTATCCAAAGCAAGATTTTTAATGCCGATTCCCTGCCATACGGCACCGACATCACAAAATTAGTGCCTAACATAAGCACCAACGGCAGTTCTTTAATCGAGATTTCCGTGAGCGGAAGTTCCGTAATGAATGACACGACATTTGCTTATACTACCGAATCTACCGACAGCATAGATTTCTCTTGGCCATCAAAAGTCAGCGTCAGAGTCGTTTCAGTAAACACCCTGTATAGCCAGACATATGACATAAAAGTGAACGTCCACAATATCAAAGCGGACTCGCTTGAATGGGGAGACATCGCATGGAAAGAGATTCCGGAAAATCCCGACAGTCAGAAGACTGTGGAATTTAAAGAACAGATTGTTACTTTATTTCACAACTCAAATGGATACAATGTCTGGACTGCCGATAGCCCTGAAGCCGATGGAACCGTATCAACGGCTACATTCCCGGAAACGCCTGATATCAATTCTCTTTCAGCGACCGACGACGCTTTATTCTGTCTCGGAAGCAATGGTTCGCTTATGACCTCCGGCGATGGTATTTCATGGGACATGACAGGCGAGACATGGAGCCATATCTATGGAGGATACGGATCTCGATTACTCGGTATCGAAAAATCAGGAAATGATTACTACCATGTAAGCTATCCTGCAAATGGCTCACCTGTTAAAGTGTCAGCTGATTGTCCCGTGTCAGGCACCAGCCAATTGATATTGCTTGAAAGCATCTGGTTTGAAAATCCGATTGCGATGACTGTCGGCGGACGTATTGCCAACGGAAATCTCACCGGAGCATCGTGGGGATATGACGGAAATGTATGGGCGAAGCTCAGTCAAGCTCCTGTCTCCACTCAATATGAGGATATGACCGTATTTCCGTATTTCTCATTACGCTCTTCATCAAAATGGTGGAAAATTACAAAAGATTCCGCACTTTTAGCAATGGGCGGACGTAAAAGCGACGGGACAGTTTCCGATACTGTATACGTATCGAATGATGGCGGAATACATTGGGAAAAAGCTGACGAATCATTACAACTTCCTGTTTTTATTCCCGCATTTGCCAATGCACAGGCAATAGTCAGAGAAAGCACTTTAAATTCCCGTATTTCCGGGAATTCCACATGGAATGAGCTTCCGGCCGTCCATAGAAACCCGTTCGGAAGAGCGATGACTCCGGTGTCATCATGGGAATGTCCGTTCATTTACCTTTATGGAGGTGTCGATGACGCAGGCGTGTTATACCCACAGATATGGCGTGGAGTAATCAATCAGCTCACTTTTAAGCCCATTGAATGAGGTCTTTGTTTGCAACGCTAATGATTGCCATCGCGGTTTCGTCATCGTCACTGCCGGTTATGAGCCAGGAATCGACTTATAGGTTTGATCTTGGAGCATCTTTAGGCATGAGCGGCTATCTCGGCGATGCAAATACCGCCGACCTTTTCGCCAATCCCGGATTTTCGGCTGCGTTCAATTTTCGTTATCTTATAAATACCCGCTGGGCGATAAGAGCGTCATTGATGAGTGCCGGACTTAGCGGTAACAGTGCTGATATGGAAAATGTGTTTCCCGGAGGGGAAACATACAAGTTCACCTCAACGGTTTATGACCTGGGCGGACGCATAGAATTTAATTTTTTCAATTACGGCATCGGAGAGTCTTACCGGAAAATGAAACGATGGAGTCCCTACCTGTCTCTTGGAGTCGGAATTACGGCTGCTTCATCAGACGACAACACCCATGTTTACGCCAATATTCCTGTCGGATTAGGGATAAAATATAAACTTAAGCCCCGGATAAACATCGGATTGGACTGGACCATGACGAAGGTTTTTGGCGATAAAATCGATGGAGAAATTCTCGACGATCCGTATGCGATAAAAAGCTCGTTTCTAAAAAATACTGACTGGTATTCCACGATAATGATATCTCTCAGTTATGAATTTGGAGAACGGTGCAAAAATTGTTTTTACGTTGACTAACCGCATAAACGATATGTCACTATATAATGAAATAGACTTCTCGAAGCTGCCGCAGCATATCGCCATAATAATGGACGGTAACGGACGGTGGGCAAAATCACGCGGCCTTGAGCGACATGAAGGCCATGTAGAAGGAGTCACAACCGTAAGACGTATTACGGAGGCGGCATCAGAAGCCGGGATAAAATATCTGACACTTTACACCTTCTCAACAGAAAATTGGAATCGTCCGAAAGAAGAGGTGGACGCACTGATGAACCTTGTCGTAATTGCCATAGAACGCGAGACGGCCGACCTTATAAAAAATAACGTACGGTTAAATATGATTGGAGATTTCAGCCGTATGCCTCGGTTCGCATATGAACGCCTCAACAAATGTATTGAAGACACATCTCGCTGCACCGGACTTACCTTGATTCTCGCCATCAGCTATTCTTCCCGCTGGGAAATCACGGAAGCCGTACGAAAGATAAGCGAACAGATTACCGAAAGACGGCTGACTCCTGCCGAAATCACACCCGAGACAGTGTCAGAAAATCTGGCTACTGCAGCATATCCCGACCCCGATCTGCTGATTAGGACAGGAGGAGATTTCCGTATCAGTAATTTTCTGCTATGGCAACTTGCATATGCTGAGATATATGTGACACCGGTTTTCTGGCCCGATTTCAGCAAAGAGGATTTCTTTCAGGCAATAAAGCAATACCAGTCTCGGGAAAGACGTTTCGGCCTTACCGGCGAGCAAGTGAGAGAAAAGGACAGATAATAATTATTTAGATAACGATATAATTTAAGATATCATCACATTACTTCAAGATTATGCGAATAAAGTTGCTAATCATATTAATGACGATAATCGGCATGAACGTCAATGCCCAGGTCAGAGGAGTGGGCAATCTCCCTGTCGATACTGTTTATGCACCCAAAGTCATTTACTCCGGGATGCCCGACACTTATGAAATAGCCGGGATAAAAGTGACCGGCGTACCTAATTATGAAGATTATATCGTAATCGGATATGGCGGAATCAATATCGGCGACCGTGTCGAGATTCCCGGACCGGAAATTACAAACGCAGTAAAAAGACTCGTTCGTCAAGGGCTCTTCTCTTCCGTAAAAATTATTGTCGAGAAGACCGCCGGCGACCGTGCTTGGCTTGAATATGCCCTAAAACCGCAGCCACGCATTTCAGAGATCAATTATCATGGTGTGTCAAAAGGAGAAAAAAAGGATCTTGAAGAGCGGCTCCAGTTAATGAAAGGCAACCAAATTACGCCCAATATCGCAAATCGAGCCACACAGATTATTCAAAATTACTATAAACAAAAAGGTTTCGGCAACGCGACTATCAAGATTGACCAAGTAGAAGACCTGTCGGCTCCTAATGAAAATATCGTAAATATTAACGTCGACAAACATAACAAAGTAAAAGTCCACAAAATCTATATCGACGGTAACGAAGTGATGAGTGACGGCGCGATTAAACGTGCTATGAAAAAGACAAACGAAAATGGGAATCTGCTCAATCTCTTCAAACAAAAGAAATTCGTCGAAAGCGATTTTGAAAACGACCTTGATCTTATTATCGCCAAATATAATGAAAAAGGATATCGTGACGCTAAGATACTAAAAGACAGCGTAGTTCCATATGATGAAAAACATGTTGACGTATATATAGATCTTGAAGAAGGGAAAAAATACTATATAAGCAATATTGACTGGGTCGGCAACACCGTATATTCTACAGAAATGCTCGATCGAGTTCTTGAAATCAAGCCGGGAGATGTATACAATCAGAAACTTCTTGACAAGCGTTTAAAGGATGACGACGATGCTGTTGGAAACCTGTACTATAACCGAGGGTATCTTTTCTACGACCTCGTCCCTATTGAAAAAAATATCGAAGGCGACTCGATCGCTCTTGAAATGCGTATAACCGAAGGCCCGCAG
>CAZYXN010000006.1:0-52063 GCA_964651105.1 uncultured Muribaculum sp.
ACGACCCTCTGATTAACAGTCAGATGCTCTAACCGACTGAGCTATTGAAGCAGTTATATTGTGGCGCAATGCGTCTCTCCGCAATTGCGATGCAAAATTAGTGCCAATTTTTGAATTATGCAACTTCTTTGCGAAAAAACTTGCAGGGAAGGTTATTTTTTTCTTGCGATTATGAAATCAAACATGTCCATAAACAGTTTTTTGACCGGAGATTCAGGCAATCGGGTCATTCCTGTTTCGGCTTCCGCGCGTAGTCGAGCCATATAGTCATAGGCGTAATCGATGCCGCCTGCGTCTTTGGCATATTGAATCAATGTGGCAATCTCGTCCTGAGCAAGCGTATCCTGACGAATGAGGCGGGTCATTTGAGAATGAGCCGGGCGGTCAGTCTGAGAAAGGGCATAAAGCAACGGTAATGTCACTTTGCCTTCTCGCAAATCGTTGCCGGTGGGTTTTCCGATGTCGTCAGATTCAAAATAATCAAAAATGTCATCACGAATCTGGAAACACAATCCAAATAAACGCGCAAATTCCGTGAGTATGCGGATGTTTTCTTCAGAGGCATTGACTGAATATGCCCCGATGCTTACGCATGCCTCAAAAAGCGATGCCGTCTTTTGGGATATTATCTCAATATAAGAGTTCTCGTCAAAATTATGGTTTCTTGCTTTTTCAATCTGATTGATTTCACCCAGAGAGAGAGTCTGTCCGATATTTGAGATTATGTCAATGATGCGGATGTCGCCGGTCTGCACCGCATGGCGAAGGGCTGAGGCGACAAAATAGTCTCCAATAAGGACGGCAATCCTGTTGTCCCATACCGAGTTGATTGTAGGACAACCCCGGCGAATATCAGAATCGTCGACCACATCGTCATGAATCAAAGACGCATTGTGAAGCATCTCGATAGCGGCGGCGCCCGAAATCGTATTGCCGTTTATCGCTCCAAAAAGTTTCGCGCTAAGAATCACAAGAATCGGTCGTATCTGTTTTCCTTTAGTGTGAAGATGGTTTTCAACAATCCGGTTCATGAGTTCATTGGATGTCACCAGGCTGGAACTGATGGACTCGTTAAGCTGTTTTAGCTCCGGAGCGATGGAGCTTTGTATGTCATTAAAAATCGTCATGCCTTAAATTATGGCACAAAATTAGTAAAAGTTATAATTTATATCTAAATTTATGCTTTGAATTTATGGAACGCTCCTTAAAAATTGACGCAAATGAATGATAAGGCCCTTTTTCTGCTTGACGCTTACGCATTGATTTATCGTGCTTATTATGCCTTGATACGGGCGCCCCGAATGACCTCCAAGGGGTTTAATACCTCGGCGATATTCGGGTTCGTCAATACCCTTGACGAACTTATAAAGAAATATAATCCCAGTCATATAGCGGTATGTTTTGACCCGTCGGGCCCAACTTTCCGGCATGAGGCTTATCCTGACTATAAAGCCCAGCGCGACAAGCAGCCGGAAGATATAACGTTGTCAATACCGTATATAAAAGATATAATAAAGGCTTACGGTATTCCGGTAGTGGAGGTTCCGGGTTATGAGGCCGACGATGTCATAGGAACATTGGCCCATATGGCGGAGAAAGAGGGCTTTGTGACTTACATGATGACTCCTGATAAAGATTACGGACAGCTTGTAACCGACTCGATTTTCATGTACAAACCATCTCTTCACGGGAGCGAAGCGGAAATAAGGGGGCCGAAAGAGGTGTGTGAAAGATACGGTATAGAGTCGCCTGCCCAGGTGATAGATCTGCTCGCGCTCGAAGGGGATTCGATCGATAATATACCCGGTTGTCCCGGAGTCGGCGAGAAGACGGCTATCAAGCTTATAAAAGAGTGGGGGAATGTGGACAATCTTCTTGCCAATACCGACAAGCTTAAGGGCGCGTTGAAAAACAAGGTCGCTGACAATGCCGAGCAGATACGTTTTTCCAGATATCTCGCCACCATATGTACCGACGCTCCGATAGAAATGAATATAAGCGGACTGTTCCGGCAGAAGACTGATGTTGAAACTCTGACCAAGATATACACGGAGCTTGAGTTCCGCACATTTCTTAAGCGTCTCAGCCAAAGTGAGCCAGTGATTGAAAAGAAAGCCGAGCCGACGGGCATGGGGTCTTTGTTTGATGACCTGCCTCCGTTGGAAGCGCGCAAGAAGAGTCTTGCCGATTTCAACGCGGATTACAGGCTTGCGGAGGAGACGGAACTGGAGGGTTTTGTTGCTGAAGTTTTGCGTCATGATGTAGTAGGCGTGGCATCATATGCGGTAGGCGCTGAAGATATGAATTCGTTGTGGCATGGCATAGCAATAAGTTATGCTCCCGGCAAATCGCGTTATGTGAACATGCCGCTCGAGCCGGCCGCCCGTAAAAAGAGAGCAAGGATTATCGCTCCGATATTTACGGATGAAAGGATTACTGTCGTGAGCCATGATATAAAGCGTGAAATAATATTGTTGAGGCGTGAAGGAGTTGAAATGACGGCGGCATACTATGACACTTCCGTGGCCCATTACCTGCTTGAGCCTGAGATGAATCACGCATTGCCGCGAGTGGCGGCCTCTTATCTTGACTACAATACGCTTGATTATGAGGCCGATGATAAGATACGCAAGAAAGGAGAGCCGGTGCCGGCCGGAGAGGAGGTGCCGAGGATATGCGAAATCGCCGATGTGACCCTGAAGCTGTACAGCCGTCTGAACGCTCTTATTAAAGAGCATGAGCTTGACAAACTGATGGAGGATATTGAGCTTCCGTTGGTGAAAGTGCTTGCCGACATGGAGTGGACCGGGGTCAGAATCGATATAAACGTATTGTCGGAACTGTCAAGAGTTTTCTCGGAAAGGCTTGCCGCAATGGAAAACCAGGCGTATGAACTTGCCGGCGGCCGATTCAATATAAGCTCTCCGACTCAGGTAGGGGAGGTCTTGTTTGAACGGCTTAAGCTTGATCCCAATGCAAAGAAGACCAAACGTGGAGCATATTCCACCACTGAGGAAGTGCTTGAAAAATATCGTGACGCTCATCCCATAGTCAATCTTATCCTTGATATAAGAGGATTGAAAAAATTGCTTACAACTTATGTGGACGCATTGCCGCAGTTGATAAATCCGAAAACCGGGAAAATACATACGACCTATAACCAGACTGTTACGGCTACCGGGCGTATATCGTCGGCCTCGCCTAATCTTCAGAATATCCCTATACGCACGGAGGAGGGACGAGAGATACGCAGAGCGTTTATTCCCGATGCCGGCGATTTGTTTATGAGCGCCGATTATTCGCAGATTGAATTGAGGCTTATTGCGGACATAAGCGGCGACAAAGATATGATTGAAGCGTTTGTTTCGGATGAGGATATTCACCGCGCTACGGCTGCAAAGATATATCATAAAAATATAGCCGATGTAACCGATGAACAGCGGAGAAGAGCGAAGACGGCCAATTTCGGTATAATCTACGGTATTTCGGCGTTCGGACTTTCTCAGCGGTTGCGTATTTCGCGCTTTGAGGCTAAAGAGCTTATCGACGGTTATTTCAATTCATATCCGCATATAAGGGAATATATCGCATCGGCTATTGAAAAAGCCCGTCAGGACGGATATGTCACAACTATGATGGGGCGTAAAAGGATGTTGCCGGAAATCAATTCACGCAATGCCGTGGTGAGAGGATACGCTGAACGCAATGCAGTGAATGCCCCCATCCAGGGTACGGCGGCCGATATCATAAAGCTTGCGATGGTCAACGTGTATCGTGATTTCCAGCGTGAAGGACTTAAGACAAAGATGATTTTACAGGTGCATGACGAACTTGTGTTCAATGTTGTGCCGGAAGAGCTCGAGCGGGTCAAGGAGATTGTGATACGCGATATGATGCACGCATATGCAGGAAAGGTGCCTCTGATTGTGTCATCCGGGGTCGGAATGAACTGGCTTGAGGCGCATTAGCTGAATATTTCGCGGAGTCAAGGCTCTTTGGCTTCTGAAAAATCTTTATAATTGTCGAGCGATTCTTTCAGGGATGATATTATCATGGCTCTTAGTTCGGGAGGATTCAACACGGTTATTTTGGGGCCGTGTGACAGCAGTTCCTGAATAAAGTCGGGAGTGATTTTGAGCCTGTAATAAAATATGGAATACGAGTCGTGTAGAATTTCGCTTTGGGAATGGTGGAGCGGGACGGAACGGAAATATTTCGCCTGGCGGAAATCAGTGCGTATGGCTACGTCTTTGACCGCGCCTTCGTCGAAGATGATTCCGTAGCTATTGCGGATATATTCTTCAGCGTTAAAATCATCGGGAACATTGAACGATGAGTTCACAAGAGTTACGTCGCTCATCCTTTCAAGCGCGTATGTACGTAACGAGTTGCCCTTTACGTTGCGTCCTGTGATGTACCAACGTTGTTTGAAAAATTTCAGGAAATATGGCTCGAGAGTGTTATTTTGGCTCGGGTTGATTCTTGAGTAAGAATGATATGTGAATGTGATGGGGTGATTCTGTTTTAACGCGTCTACTATGATTGGCAGATTTTCGCGCGATGACGGCGCCTCTTCAAGGAATATTTTATGTCCTATTTCTTGCGCTCCGCTCAGAACATCTCCGATTGACGCCGAGTTAAGCAGCCAGTTCATGGCGTTGGTCTGGTGTTCGTTGGCATTCTCGATGTAATAATCGTAGGTTACGGGGTTGCATTGAATCGCTATGCCGAATATTGATTCTATTGCGGCTCGGTCGTTATAGAAAGTGCGCCGTGCCATAGGACGGCCGTTTGAAAGTGCGGATCGTTCCCACAGACGGCTTATGTCTTCTCGGGATATTGTTCCGTAGGAACGGATTGTATCAATAATCCATATGTAGCGTGATAAATTGTCTCGTGCCATAGTTAACTGGATTTTAATGCTGTATCGGTGATTTTGTCCGCATTGCCGGAAAATACCGCAAGACCAAGGCATGTCAGCAGCGCATTGAGCAGCAATAATTCAAAGCTCATTTCGTAATTGAATGCGTCATGGAGCCAAGATTTTGTAAACAGACATATGACAGGCGCGGCAATACATATGACTGGCACGAGCCGGTCATACACGCGGCGTTTTGAAAACATGCCAAACGCGAACAGTCCAAGAATCGGGCCGTAAGTATATGACGCAAGAGTATAGACGGCACTGATCGCATCTTCCTCGCTGATTATATAAAAGATAATAATGACAGACGCCATGGTTATCGCCATCGCGATATGGACAAGTTTGCGCATCGATGTCAGGGCAGCCTCATCTTTGGACGATCCGTCGAGAATGTCGACGGAAAATGATGTTGTGAGCGAAACCATCGCCGATCCGGCGGCGGAATAAGCGGCGGCGACAAGCCCGATTATAAACATGATTCCTACGATTGCCGGCACGGTGGGATGGGCGGCGACAATTCCAAATATCTCATCGCTTTTTTCCGGCATCTCAAGTCCGGGCACGCGGTCAATGTAAATGACGAGCATTATTCCCAGGACGAGGAACAGGGCAATTACAAAAAACTGCATTATGCCGCTCGTAATCATGTTTTTCTGACTTGATTGAGAGTCGCGGCATGCGAGATGGCGCTGCATCATATCCTGATCCAGCCCGTTGATCGCGATTGCCATGAATATGCCGGCGATAAATTGCTTCCAGAAATAGACGCTTTTTGAGGGATTGTCGAAATAAAATATGCGGAATGACTCATGTCCGGTCACTTCTCGGTATAGATCGCCGGCGGAAAAATTCAGATTGGCCGCGATGAAATAGACGCACAAGAGAGCCGAGACCACAAGACAAAAACTCTTGAACGCGTCGGTCCATATGAGAGATCTGACTCCGCCCCGGAATGTGTAGAGCCATACAAGCGCCACGGTTACAATCACGTTTACCCAAAACGGTATTCCGAGAGGCGCGCATACAAGTGTCTGCAGGACAATGCACACAACAAAGAAACGAACCGAGGCTCCAAGCATTTTTGAGATGAAAAAGAACCAGGCTCCCATGCGATAAGTGTTCATGCCGAAGCGTTCACCGAGATATCCGTAGATTGATATAAGGTTACGCCTGTAAAACAGCGGTACAAGCAGGAATGCTATGACTGCGTAACCGACAATAAAGCCAAGCACCATCTGTAAGTAACTGAGGCCTTTTTCGGCGACCATTCCGGGAACGCTGATGAATGTGACTCCGGAAATAGCGGCTCCTACGGTGGCGATTGCGACAATTGGCCACGGAGCCCGGCGATTGCCGGTGAAAAAGCCGCTGTTGTCGGTTTTTCGTGATGATATGTAGCTTATTCCGATAAGCGCCGCCACATATGCCAGAAATGCGATTATGATAGTTGTCGGGGTCATTGGAGAGGATATAAAAGATATTTAGCTCTAAGACTCTTGAATTTTTCGACATCGTCAAGCCATGTGGCTTTGATTTCTTCCGCCGTGCGTCCTTCTTCAATCATTTTGCGTATACTGGCGTTGCCTATCAGCTTGTCAAAAAATGAATTGAAGAAATTGTCATTGGGTGAAATATGGGTATATGCGTCAATGATATAGCTTAAATCAACGCCGTTGGATATAACGGAATCCATATTTGCATCGCGCAGGTCGACACCGTGACATAACTTGCCGAGAAGAGGGGGATTTTTTGCTCCCGGCATGCTTTTGGGTGTAAACGAGAAGCCTCGCTCGGTCATGTCGGGATGTCCGTAGACCATGAACGGGAAGTCGGTTCCGCGTCCTACACTGGCGGTTGTCCCTTCAAAATAACATAAAGAGGGATATAGATATATGGCTTTCATGTCACGCAGGTTGGGTGAAGGAGGGACCGGAAGCCGGTAGCGCGAGGCGTGAGTGTAATTGTCGACCGGAACGACTGTAAGATCGGCTTTCATTCCATTTTTCAGCCATCCTTCCCCGTTTGCCATCACTGCTATTTCTCCCATAGTCAGTCCGTGCAGAACAGGAACCGGAATACGGCCTACTCCGCTACGGAGTTTCATGTCGAGTGTCGGGCCGTCGACAGTCATGCCGAGCGGATTCGGCCTGTCGAGCACGATAATCTGTTTTCCAT
Source organism: uncultured Muribaculum sp. (assembly GCA_964651105.1). GTDB lineage: Bacteria > Bacteroidota > Bacteroidia > Bacteroidales > Muribaculaceae > Muribaculum. The sequence goes on from CAZYXN010000006.1 coordinate 7,100, forward strand.
GCGTGGCGGCAGCTTCCATCGCTTCAATCATGGTGATATGATAAGTGTAGAAGCGTGTTCCGACATCCTGGAGGTCGACGACAATCGCATCGATGGAATCCATCGTCTCGTCGGGTATACCCCGTTTTTTACCTGAATAGAGTGACTGAATCGGCAGGCCGGTTGCGGAATCTGTTCCGCTTTTTACATGTTGTCCTGCATCGGCATTGCCTCTGAATCCGTGTTCTGGGGAAAGCAGGGTCACGACATTTATGCCGTTTTCAAGCATTATGTCGACAGTGTGGCGGTCTCCTACGATTCCGGTATGATTTGATAGAAGCGCTACGCGTTTGCCTTCGAGTAGCGGTTTGTATATATCGGTTCTGGCTGCTCCCGGGAGAATCTCCTTTTTGGCGCTTTCATGAGCCGGAATCTCCGATTTGGGTGCCGGGTTTTGCCTGGAACCGCATGATGTGGCCTGTGGGGCTGCTGCCAATAATATTATGGCATAGAGCAGGTTGCGTAAAAAGATTGTGTTCATAATACAAAGATACGGTTTTAAATGAATAAAATGCTTTATTTAGCGCATTTTGACAACATTTGATGTCCTATGCGGCAATAAAGGCATTTATGATGCTCGCAATATTCTTTTCTGAGCTGGATTAACGCCTGTGAAGTCCAGGCATCAGGGCACTGAGTCCCATGCGACATAAACAAGCTTACGATTGAATTGTTTTCAGGCTTCAATTCCTGTAAAAGTGAGACTGAACGGGTGGCCAATTCATTATTGTCGACGGTCATGGAATAGGCGTGCATCAGTGGAATCGCCACATTGATTGCTAGGAGCGATATTGACGAACGGCTTAATGCCGCAGGACACGGCGTTTCGGATGGTGTCCCAAAATTGTAATGCGATGCCCAGTAACCCAGAAATTCAATATTAAATAGTCGAGACAAATCGCCGGCGGAGCGGATTTCGAGTATTTCGGACATCAGTTTGAATCCTCCGAATAACATCCCGGCGAGGAAGGCTATGCGGCGATGTGGAAAGTTTGGGGGACGCATTCTCGCCATTTTCCAACCGAGAGAGCAAGGGCGGGTGAGTGAGAATTTGTGGGCGAGGAAGTCATATTCTTTCCGGAGCAATGAGACGTATGTATCAGTCTCTTCGATATTATCAAGAAAGCCGGCCTGTCCGAACAGGAGGGCTTCGATGCTTATTTGTGAATCGGAGTGTTTGCCGATGAATTTTAGCGGCAGACTCAATGCGAGGCGTTCAAATGGCTCGCTGTTTATTCCGAATCCCAAGGCTCGGGCCAGAGTGACGTAGCATGTCGATTCCCAATCTCCGGAAAAATGGGTGAGATATGTCTGGATTCGTTCGCTTTTCCGGTATAATCGTTCATATGCGAGTGAATCAATCCATGAATGCAATAACAGCGGGTTCATTTTAGATATTTCATCAGCACATGGCAAATCTTTTCCTGCAATGCTGACGAGAGATTCGTAGCGGGTACGGAAATCAGGACTGCAATCCATTTTTAATTGTGGGATTATATTGCCGTCAGCACGTTTTACCGCTATGTCGTCTTTGGCGACCACATGCAGAATTACTGAATTATAGGCTTTGTCATTATGATGATTGTGACGGTGCCAGTCGCTTGCTCTGACATGGATTTCGACATCACCTGCCCACATCTGGCCGCCGATTTTAATTTTGGCGTTGAAGAAGTCCGGGCCGGAATCGGTGTTTAGCTTACCGGGGTCGATTATTCTTACCCGCATTCCATCGACAGTTTTCATGTCGAGAGGCTGCCAAAGGCGATGTTGCCATATATATTGCATCAGTTTTTCCATGGCCGGAAAGATATAGGATTGATTTTGAGAGAAATTTTAGAAAGTCGCAAGGAGAGAGATTCCTCCTTGCGATATGATATTAAATTGACAGACGTCGTAAGGTGTCGACAAGCTCCGGTTTAATCGGTTTGTCGTTTTTGATGGCTTTGCTGAATGGAACATATACTATTTCGTCGTTCCGTATGCCGATCATTACGTTGCGTTGGTCTTCAAGAAGAGCGTCGATGGCTGCGGAGCCGAGTCGGGAAGCAAGAATGCGGTCGGCGGCAGTCGGCGAGCCTCCTCGCTGTAAATGGCCCAATATGGAGACACGCACGTCGTATCCCGGGTATTCGTTTTTGACACGTTCGGCCAGTCCCATTGCTCCTCCGGTCACAGGACTTTCGGCCACAAGTACGATTGACGAGTTCTTGCTTTTGCGGAATCCGTTCTGAATAAGTTCGGCAAGCTGATCGACTTGAGTCGAGATTTCCGGAATTATTGCGGCTTCAGCTCCGGAAGCGATAGCGCCGTTGAGGGCCAGAAATCCTGCATCACGTCCCATTACCTCGATGAAGAACAGACGCTCGTGGCTTGTTGCGGTATCGCGGATTTTATCGACACATTCCATGATGGTGTTAAGCGCGGTGTCATAGCCGATGGTTTTATCGGTTCCGTAAAGGTCGTTGTCAATGGTTCCTGGAAGCCCTATGATTGGAAAGTTGAATTCGCTTGCGAATATTCTTGCTCCGGTCAGGGAACCGTCGCCTCCGATTACAACAAGCGAGTCTATCTCATGCTGTTTGAGGGTGTCGAAAGCAAGCTGTCGGCCTTCGGGAGTCTCAAATTCTTTGCATCGCGCGGTTTTCAATATTGTCCCTCCCATCTGAATGATGTTAGATACATTCTGGGTTTTGAAATCCACGATTTCATCAGTTATAAGACCACGATATCCGCGATAGATACCTTTCACTTTTAGTCCGCTGTATATTGCTGAACGTGTTACGGCGCGGATTGCCGCATTCATTCCCGGCGCGTCACCTCCTGAGGTGAGAATGCCGACGGTCTTAATCTGTGACATTTGAATAGAGATTAATTGTTATTTTATAACCACAAATTTATTAATTTGGCTTTTCAAATACAACCGTTGATTGCAATTTTTAACGATTACAATAAATGGCTTAATCGATTTTTACACCGGTGACGATACAAGTTGTGGCTCCTCGCCAGGGCAGCGCTCCCCAATAACGGCGATATGTGACCGATACTTTTTTCCCGCTTCCTTTCAACGATGAAAGTTCGGATGCGATACGATTGTCATCGACCGAGAATACGAAGTCGCGTGAATAGACCTTGGATGTGTCGGCAATCGACTGATTGACGAGCATCTGTCCTTCCCAGGTCTTGAAAATGAATCCTTGTTTTTTGAAATCTACCACATAGCCTTCTTCATGCATGTGTGTTTCATAAGGCGCAAGATATCTCATCCAGAATATTGCGGCAAGTACGGCGGCCATTGTCACGATTGACCACACAAGTATTTTGCGAGCACGTCCGTGACGGCGTTTCGGGTGGTCCGATTTCGGGTTTTCATTATTTTCGAACCGGATGATCGGATCTGAAGTCTCTTCCGGCTGAGGAGCGGTAAAATAATCTGGTTTGTCGTCTAAATCCATATTTTTCGGAATTATTAGATGGATATTTTTGCTCTTTTTCTTCCATCGATGGCTATGCTGACGAAAGCATACAGTCCGAGAAGCACGATAAATGCATTCTGAATGCCCCATACAATCATTGCGAAAGCTGCCGCCTGGTCAAAGTCCACTCCATAGATTCCGAGAGAGAATATCACGGCGAGATGCCAGGGCCCCAGGCCTCCGTTGCTCGGAATACCCATAGAGATGCTTGAAAGAACGAATGTGACCAATGCGCATACAAATCCCAATCCGACAGTGAAATCAAAAGCCTGAAACTGGATGTAAAGCTGAAAGAAATAGCATCCCCATATAGCGAAAGTATATATGATCCACTTACCTTTGTTTGGCATTTTGATGACAACGGCAAAACCATTCCATAAATCGTTTATCCATGTGCGGACTTTCAGCACCCACTTGTTGCTGCTTTTAGACAGGAACAGCCAGAATAGCAACGCCACTCCGACTAAACAAATCAGCCAGAACCAAGGGCTTTTCAGAATATTCTCTATGCCTTCATAAGCTTGCGGATATTTTTCTGAAAACGACACAAATGCTTCCTGAGCGATGAAGAAGGTAAAAAGGGTGAGAAGCAGCACCATGGCTGTATCGGCAAGACGGTCGCATACCATTGAGCCGAATACTGTGGTGAAAGAAGCTCGTTCGCGTTTGGCGATGTAGCCTGAACGCCATAATTCGCCAAGTCGCGGGGCAAGCAGATTTATGGCATATGTTCCGAATATACTCCACACGAGCGGAGCCAACGGTGTTGGAATGTTCAGGGCTTTAAGCTGAATGCCCCATCTCATGGCCCGGAATATGTGGGAAAATACGCTGATAACCAGGGCGAAACCTATCCACCAATAGTTGCAATCGCGAATTTCGGCGGTAATCACACCGATGTCGATTTTAGTGTACAGATAATAGCAAAGCCATGCGCTCAACGCCACAGGCAATCCGTATTTGAATATATTGCTCAATACCTTTTTCACTGCAAATAAGTTTAAGTATACAAAGTTAATATAAATGCACGAAAAGCACAAATCGAGATTTTTGGGTGAACTTTATAATCAGTGGATTTTTTTGATCTATTCTGTTGAGGCATGGAAAGATTATTTTATCTCAACTCTTGCCGTTGATGTGCCTTGTGGCGACCATACGCCGAATCCTCCGACTATATTTGAACGTAAAGAATTGTCGTTGCTGACAAATTGTGAATTGCCAAACATTATCATGTTGTCGAAATCCCGCCAAAAATTATAAATAGGTTCTTCCACTCTGTTGAGATTGATGATAAGTCGGTCTCCTACAGCCGGCTGTGCTATATACTGGTTTATGTCGAGTCTGTTTTTGGGCAACATTACCGGAATTTCTATGTGTTCCCCGGCGATTGTCGCGGCAGCATTTCCGAGCATGGAGGGAAGCGCGCGAGTATTGTCGCCATGCCGGCTGACTGTAAGATAATAGTAGGCAGGCACATCGGTCGGCGCGGTCAGATGCAGAGTTACCGCCCGGAGAGTGTCATTACCCTCAATCGGCGCTATCGTTACTGAATCAATCGATGTCGGGAATGGCATTCTTGCTGTTGAGGTGACGTGCATATCACGGTAATCGGCTGTAAGAGTATATGCCTTTCCGGGAGTGCCTTTTATATCGGTTGTATAGTAGCGGTGAGGAGGGAAAAAATCGTCAGATACCCCTCCTGTAAGAACTGTTTCAACAGTTCCGTCAGATATAGCGACACGTCCCCATTGAATCATTTTGTCATCGAATGTTCCCGACCTATTGTCAGGAGATACCGTAGTGGTAAACATAACCACGGGATGACCGTCGGAATCAAACCACCCTTCGATTACCGGAGACACGGGCATGGAAGGGGTGTCGGATGAGCATCCATGGAAAAGCGGTATCACTGTTGTTAGGATAAGCAGGCAGGGATATATCGCTGGGAGGAAAAACTTGGATTTGATATGCGGATGTTTCATGGTGTCAGAATGAAATTGAATAAGAGACAGAAGGCAAAAACCGATATAACGAAGATATGCGTTTCAGTTTGTAATCGCCCGTTTCTTCTGAAATCACATAATATTGCATGTCCACGTTGTTATGGCCGTAGGCATTGATTAATGAGATATTGATGAGGTGCCGCAATCTTTTTTTCAACCCCGACCGGAATGAATATGATGCCGAGAGGTCGAGCCGATGATATAATGGCATTCGCGCCGAATTACGTTTTCCATAGATTGTGGCCACATTATTGGCGATTATATAAATTGCTTTTGCGGGAGTATAGACTCTTCCTGAAGCGAGAGAAAACGATGCCCCGAATCTCCATCTTCCTTTTGGGATATCGGCATCGAGTTTTAGGCTGTGCCCCGGAGAAAAAATGCTTCGCCACCAATCGTTTGACCCGGAAGCGTGGCGACGCGCCATTCCCCATGAATATGCCGCATTGAGGTTTACATCTGCTATATTTCCATTGACTGACAAGTTGATGCCTGCATTATAGCCTTTGGACATGATGATGTTGTTTTGATAATCGTAGGACGTGTCAACGATGTCAAGCAATTGGCCTGAAAATTCACCCTGAGACTTTACTGATTTTCCATATGCCATCGCTGATATTGTCCACCCGGTGAGGGGTAGCGCATCGGAATATTCTGTTGAAAAGTCCCATGATTTCTGTGCCGGGGTGCGTTTTGTCGCTCCGCTCCAGAAATCAGAGGCGAGTCCTATGTCGGAAAATCCGAATTGATGAAGGTATTGGCTGTAACTTCCGATGTGAAATTTTATCTGTCGTTTATGGTTGAATCTGATTGTCAATGTAGTTCTGGGATCGAGTTGCGGTGTGTGGTAATCGGAATGACGGAATGTGGAGGCTGAAAGTCCTGCGGTTAAACGCATATTATCTCGTAATGGAATGGAAATATCGGTGAATGCTCTGAACTCGTTCATGTCGGACTCATGCGGACGGTTGCCTTGCATGTTGGGCATAGTGCCCTTTACTTCCGCCCATTGGGGGACGGTAGTGTAATGATTAATCTCTATTCCCGCATTTGTTTCCCATTTCCTGTTATGCCGGAAAGTGATTTCTCCTATTCCTCCGGTCGTTTTTATACGGGCAGGTGAGTTTACTGAGAATTGTGACATACCGATTCCAAGTGTATTGTCAAATCCGGAATGCCAGATTCTGACAGTCGCCGGATAAGTGCCGGAATGTTCCCATCCGACACTCATCATTGTGTTGCTCCAATTTAATTTCATGAGCATTGAATAATTGGAATCATCGAAACTGAGACGGTCTTTACTTAGAAAACCTGAAAATTTGATCCGATTCAGTGAATCGATGTCCCAATTGGCCGATATGTTGAAGTCAAGAAATCTATAGGAGATTTCTTGACGGTCAGTATTGAGGATAGAGCCGTAAAGTTCGTTTACATAAGAGAGTCTGGCTGCTGCCGCAATGGTGAGCCTTTTGCCTACGGGAATCCGGACAGCAGCCGATGAAGCGAGCAGACCGACATTTACAATTCCTTCAATGCTTTCGGGGCATGGGCGCGAATCACTCAAGTCTATCACGGCTCCTAATCTGGACGGAATCGCTCCCCGGTGAAAGCTCTGCTCAAACACAGCGCGGTTGAAAAAATAGGTGTTGAATGTTGAAAATATCCCGCCGAAACGATAAGGGAAAAATATGGGAGCGCCTTCGATTCTGAACAAAGAATGGGATGGTGAAGCTCCGTTTACGGTAATTCCGGAGGCATAGTCTCCTATGGATGAAACTCCCGCGAGACGTTTCATCGCTGTTATATAGTCGCTTTCGCCAAGGATGCGTCCTGCGATCGCGACTCCTGCCGAGTTGAACTGCATTGAGCCTGAATCGAGTTTCCTCATGGCTCCCGGCGTATATCCAGTCACTTCTATTTCATGCAGATTATTGGTGAATTTAATCGAATCAGTATCCGTTGATGCCTGGGCTTGGATTTCGGCTGAAAGGAAAATAAAAAGCCAAAGGAACAATAGAGTCCCTTTGGCAAAAATATATTTTGTAAATTCAATGCTCATCAGATGCCCCAAGCTCGACGGTATGAGTTGATGACGCTTTCATATCTACGGCTTACTGAGTCAAATCCACGACCGAAATAGTCATCGATGGAAACGGTTGAATCATCGGCGAATTTGATTACTCCTCCGAGATAATATTCCCAATAGTCGTACCACTTTTCTTCATATAATGCAGGAACGGCGACAATAGGAGCTTTACCGTCTTTGTCAAACCTGATTACACATGAGAAACTATTGTTTATGATATCGCAAGCTTTTTGGCAATCCGCACGGGCTTCCTCCTTACTGTCATACTCATAGCTATCCCAGTAGTCGAAGTTTTCATCGTTCATCGCGTTGAGTAAATTCTTGCTCAGGTTGCCTTCTGCTTCCACTGTGATCTTGCCGAGGATATCGGCTTTTGCCGATGCATTCTTAAACATGTCGAATATGCTTGCGTCATATTCTTCATCGTCATCATAATCACTGATTCTCTGAATGTATTCGATGTCACACAGGTGCGAACCATTAACGGTAGCCTCGGTGCTGATTACGCTTTTGCCGTCGATGCGCACCTCGGAAGTCTCGGTAATACGAGAGTCTTTGCCGGATGTGGAAGCGATGGTGCGAATATTGGCTGCGGTAACATCGGCATCCACCGAGAATGAATGTCCGTCGATGTTTACATTTGTCTTGGCGGAACCGTCGACAAGAGTTTCATTTCCGCAAGTGAGTTTCACATCAACGTTGCGCGGACACTCTATGTTATAGACTTCTCTTACGGTTTCCCAATAATCTTCATATTCATCGACAAATGTATATTCGTAAGGGGTGCCGGTTGCAGAGACCTTTAGCTCGACGTTCTTGTTGTTCTTGTCTTTAAAGCGTATGATGATGTCTTTTGAGTCGCCTGTTTTAACCCACGCATAGGCTCCTGGTTCATATATTCCGGTGTATAGAGAATATTTTATATCATAGGTATAAGAATTCATCGCCCGGCTAAGCGCTGTAAGGTCGCCGTTGGCGAAATTGCGGATTTCGCTAAAAAATTCCTTGGCTGATGTGGCATAACCGGCTTTTGATTCATTGTCGAATGACGGAAATTCGAGGTCGCCATATTGAGAGCTGAAATATTCAGCTATGTCGAAAAGCTCTTTTTGATCCTCCGGCTGGAACATGTCCATTACCTCTATTGCCGCATTGGCCAGATTTTCTTTACTGTTTTCCGGGGAGATTGTGCCTGAGGCTTCTCCTCCTCCGTTGTTGTCGTCACTGTCTGAGCATGATGGGAAAGCGATTACGCTTGCGCATGCTAAAAGATAAAAATACTTTTTAATCATTTGGGTATTAAATTGAGTTGATTGTTACGTGTTTTAAGAGATAAGTATCGATTTGATAATCACGATTGATTTATTATTGTGCGAAGATATAAAAATTTTTGTTTATAAATCAAAATTGCAGAATTAATTTGAAAAAATATTAATAAACCGGTATAAATCGTATAATTCGGTAAATGCTCTGAGATAGACAGGAAAGTGACAGGAGCATGAATTGTCAGTTTCCGGGTTCATGCTCCTGTCGATGATATGTAATAGTCAATGCGTTATTTGATGTGTCGGGCGAGAGTATCGTTAACCCCGGCAGGATCGTGGCCTGCGTGAAGAATGCGTCCGTCAGGGCTGATTACAAGAAGGAAGGGAATGCCGCTGAGTCCGTAATGTTCAACCAAAGGCTGTGTTTTGTCTTGGTTGGCCCATAGTTGCGTCCATGGCATCTTTTCTTCAGCCATAGCTTTGCGCCATGGCTGCTCTTCGCTGTCGACCGACACCGACAGGATTTCAAGCTTGTCGCCATAAGTGTCATGCAGTTCGCGCACATGAGGTATCGCCGCGCGACACGGGCCGCACCATGAAGCCCAGAAGTCGATCATGATATATTTTCCGTCTTTGGCGAAGTCTGAGATGCGGCGTTCGGCATTCAGTGTGTCAACAACGGCAAAATCTACGTAATGACTTTCGCGTAAATATTTGCGGTTGGTGTCGATTGCCCGGGTTACCTGCGCGAGCCGTTTTGTGTCGGTAAGCTGTTGCATCCTGTCGCGTATAGCGTCAAGTTCCGCATTTGTGTAGGAGAACGGAGAGTTGAGATCCTGCAATGCCATCAGTCCCGATATGCTGTATGACGGATGTTGCGTGATGAAAGCCCGACGCGCTGAATCCATTTTAACGCCGGCGTTATTGTAATCGGCCTGGAGAGCGTTTTCTTCGTCTTTATTGCGTCCTTTTCTTTCATTGGCCCAATAAAGGTTGTAATGGGCGTTTTTTGCCGCAAATTCATAAGGGAATATGGTCTGCTTGTATTCGGCGTATTGTTTTTGGGCTTCTCCGCCTGAAACGGTCGCATTTTTCTCCTTAAGCAACCCTGCGGTTCCGACGTAAAAGGATGGGGGCAGACTGTCTACATGTGCGGCGGTGATTGTGATTTGTGCATTTTCGACCATCAGAGAAAGCGCTTTTCCCATATCATCCTTTGAATTGGGTTCGATACGCAATTCTGCAAGCGTAGGCGATTCCACATCTCCCGTGAGTGTGAATTTGCCGTCGTCTGATGCAGTCACTGTTTGGGCTAAATCATATTTTCCCCCTCTCTCTTGAGATTTAAGCTCTATTTTTGTCCCTTGAGGAATGCCGGGAATATTGCCGGAGATAGTGAAAGCGGCCAGTGCCGGCATGTTGAGTGTGGCAGCGGCAAATGTTGCCGTTAATATCATCTTTTTCATAAACTGTGTTTTTATTCTCCAAGATTGTTTTTAAGAAAATCAGTCACTTCGTCGGGACGGTTGGTGGAACATACGACGTTACCTTTTTCGTCGATGACAATCAGGCGCGGGATGGCTGTGATAAAATAAGCCTGGGCGACATCGTTCATCTGATCTCCTGCAGCACGGAGCTGGACCCAATTCATTTTTTCTTCGTCCATAGCCTTACGCCATTCTGCTTCGTCTTCGTCGAGAGACACGCTCAGTATGTTGAGCTTGTCGGCATATTTCGACTGCAATTCCTTGACGTGGGGTATCGCCGAACGACAGGGACCGCACCATGAGGCCCAGAAATCAATGAAATTGTATTTTCCAGGAGCGATATGTGATGAGATTTGAGCCACATTTCCGTCGGCCGACGTGATTGCAAAGTCAGGATTCTGTCGGCCGAGCGCGTATTTTAATGCAAAGTTACGTCGGCGGTCAACGGTTGACACTCGGGCTGTGTCGGGGCACGCTTTTACCAGTTCGGCCATCGCATTGATTTCATCGGCAGTGTACACAAATTGGGTTTCAAGCTCTTTTTGTGTCAGATACGCCGATATGTTGTAGTCCGGGTGGAGCGCGATGAATCTGTTGCGGTAAGCTGCAAGATTGGCTTCCGCCGCTTTTTTAAGCGCATCATATTTTATCATCGTGTCCCGGTTGTCGTTGGATTCGAAATATTTGCTGGTATTAAGATAGCTCGCATCCTGAGCGGCGGTATAAGCGTCGCGGGTATATTCACGGTAGTTGTTGAATTGCTCCTGAGCTTGGCCGCCTGACACCTGTATCATGTAGCTCGGATATCGCAGATTCAGCAGGCTGTCGAGATTGAGTGCGGACTTGAATGAGTAAGTTCTATTCTCCACCATCACGGGGACGGTAAGAAACCGCTGGAACCGCTGTTGTTTCTCGTTGTATCGTGAGAAGTTCAGCTCGCACATCCGGGGGGCGGCGGTTGACGCGTTCAGCTCGAAAGCTCCTCCTGAGGCGGAGCCTTCGGCAAGTGTCACAACTTTGCCGTTGGGATCCTCGATGTCGGTAATTGTCACTTTAGTGCTGTCAGGCAGTCCGTCGAGCGCTCCTTTGATTGTAAATCCGTCTGCATACATTGTCACGGGCATTGCAGCAGCCGCCATTACAGCGGCTGCTACGAACCTCGTGACCAACATTTTTTTTATCATAAATATTGGATTTTGGAATTATGTTGTCTGTAATGTCGTCGTTTACTTAACGTCACGTACCCACCTCACAGCCAAATATGCCTGTGAAGAAATACAATTTCTGGCTACGGTACTCATGTTGGCTGTTATACGGCGGAAATATACCATCTCTCCATCCTGATAAGACGGATCTATGGTCGAGGTCCAATAATATCCATGTTCTCCCACATAGTCAAGTTTAATAGTGAAATATCCGAGATTTTTCAACGGAACGCATCCGCCGCATAGACTCAATCCCAGTTCACATCCTGATTCTGTCTCCTGCAGTGAATAAGCGATTCCTTTTCCTCTATTCCCCTTTTTAGAAGTGCCGCCCATCCCAAGGGCTTTTTCGAGTTTCTGCCAATCTTCGTCAGAAGGAAGTCTCCATCCTTCAGGCGCAGAATCGATTGCATCTTCAAAAGAGAGCAAATTGCCGTATTTCGGGAGATAATTGTTTTCATAATCTGTTATTGATTTTTCGGAAGTCAATATGTATGAGTAGCCAAAATTATCATAATACTCCGCGTCGGCCAGCGATAATCCGTTTTTGGCATTGGTCGTTGTCCACATCTGGTCGCCAATGCGTACCCAGTTATAGACATTTCCCTGATTGTCTGTTACTGTTCCCCGGTCAGTCGGTGTTATATCGGTCAGTTTGTTGTCATCATCGTTGCATGATGTTAATGTGGCACAAATAAATGCTATTGTAATATATATAAGCTTTTTCATTATTTTACAGCGTTAAAGTCGATACCAAGATTTATCAGGCATTCTTTGAGCAGATCATATTTGAGAATGATTTTTGGATAGTCGGCCCATTTTTCACGAAATTCAGTTTCATCTTCATTGAAGATAGCGTCTTTGAACAGTCGCAAATCGGTCTTTTGAGTAGGGAAACTATCCCATGACGGATCACCCCATGAATCAGGATAATATGTGGTAAAGCCTGCTTCATATACCAAAGTTATATCTTGTTCGTTTTCCCAATCGGGAAACTCTTCATAAGGAGAAGAATCATATAAATCGCCGCTTACGGCAAAAAAGTCGGCAAGAGCGTCATTAGTTTTGTCAACTTTAGCATCGACAAGTTTTCGTAATAAAGTTTTACCTAATTCCTTGGCTTCTGATTCTTCAATGTCAATCCAGGATCCTCCGGGAATTCCGAAAGAACGAATGCAACTGACATATTCTAAGAACTTCCAACTCTCGGAATAAGAGTTGTATGATTCAATGGAATTGAAAAGCGTGATAGAATATGGTCTTAGGGATCCATCTTTGACATTGATATATGGAATAAAATATTTCTCAATCATAGATGTCGCCTGTTTTGCCTCTGATGAGTTTTTGATATAGCTATAACGATATCTTGTGCTGGTTGAGGTGGTTAAATTCCATCCAAAGTCGACAGTCTCCGCTCTTTCTATACCATTATAATCGGTATAGTAGGCAAGAGTGTCATTAAATTGAAGATATATTCCGGTTCGATTATAAAATTCGCGGCGTATTTGAGCCTCTTCGCTATTGTCGGAAGCGTCTACCTCAAAAAAATTGGGAAAGACCGGTCCGGGGGTTAAATTCTCATCATCGTCCGAGCATGAACATAATGCAAGTGAAGACAAGGCCGCAAATCCGATGAATAATTTATTTAAGGGTATCATTAGTTTTCAATTTTCAGTTTTTAATATTCGGTAGTTACCAATCCCAGTCATCATCGTCTCCTCCCGCAGGGATTGTTGTTTCATATGCTTTTCGTGCAGGGCGATTGGTATTTCCGAGAGAATTCTGGAAATTACGTACAGAACGTGGTATCGGGAGTGTATAGGCGCGGTCATTTTTTTCAAGGCGATACCAGTCGATATGGTCAACCGTCTCTCCCCAACTTCCTCCATAATATGGATATCCGTGAATTATTTCCTTTGACCATGGATAAGGTTGGCACACGGTATAGCGGCGCAGGTCAAACCAACGGTGTCCCTCAAGCAGAAATTCTCGGGCACGTTCTTCGCGGATTAGGTCGATGAGGTCGTTGCCTGATTGTGTCACGCTTACGCTGCTTGTCATTCGGGTTGCAAGAAACTTTTCAAGATATGTGCGTGAGGTCGATTCGTCTTCTGAGAAAGCCGATGCCTCAGCTAAAGTCAGGTATGCTTCGGCGGTTCTGAGCGTGAATATGCTGCCCACGGAGAAGTTTGATCCCCAAGTTTCCCTTTGCCCGTTGACTTTTCGGAATGCATTAGGTCGATTGTATTGAGATTCTCCGATATATCGGTTGGCTCGCAGGTCATTGCTGCTATAGAGGGCGATCATATCGTCAGATATGTTCCATGCGGGGATATAGTTGCGTGTATCTGCGAATGCTGCAGCTATAGTGTAATCACCCATTGTAAATATATATTCGGGAGATGACGAGTCAATACAGGTTTCTCCGGGCGCTTTGGTTGCGAGATTGATAAGTTTGTCATTAGCTGCAAGCACTTCTTTCGCTTTGATTGAGGCATTCTCCCAGTCCTGCATGTAAAGATATACGCGGCTCATCAGCAATCGCACGCTATTCACGTCAGCACGGTAAATGGACTTGCGTTCAATGTCGGAAAGCAAGTCTTCGGCACGTCTAAGGTCATCAAGTATATATCTATAGCTTTCTGCAAGTGTCAAACGCTGGAATTCGATATCCTCAATTATCTCCGATAATTTAAATGGCATTCCTGCTGTGGATTCTGCAATAGCGGGATTATAGGGATCACAATATAAATTGGTGAGGAAAAAATAGAACAGTCCTCTGAGGAAATATGCTTCTCCCTTAATTCGATTTTTTTGGATTTTATCGGACGGGTGTTTCTCCGGCTGATCATCGATAAGAGAGATTACAGTGTTGCAGGCATTGATATGTGTATATAATCCGTCCCAATATTTCTCGTCTCCTCCCACGTATCGGAATTGATAGTCAACTCCGGTGTCTTGTTGCCAGGTTATATATGGGAACATGTCGGAATAATAGCTGATATCGTTATACTTATCATCAGTGGCTACAATTTCATCAGTCATGAAATGAAGGAAGTCGAAGTTTAGGTCTCGGTCATTTATCAGCATGGATGATTCTACGTATATCCGGGCGGTTTTTATATACGCTTCTCCGAAGAGAACTTCGTCAAGGTCCTCCCATGAGTTTACTTTGGCTAAATCCTGGGAATATTCTTCAAGAAATGAATCGCAGGATGATATTGCAACACATGAGAGCGCTGCAATCATATAATATATGGTTCTTTTTATCGCTTTCATTGGGAAACTTTTAGAAGGTTATGTTAAGTCCGAAAGAGAATCCTGGGCGGTCAGAGAGCTGTACGGTGGTGAAGCCGCCTTGGGTGGGTGTCTGTCCTTTGAGCTTTGAGTCGCAAATAGTGAATAGATTGGTCGCGGTAGCTGTCAATTCAAGACGCTGACACTTCCATCCTTTCAACAGGCTGCGAGGGAAATCATAAGATAAACTTAATGTCGATAGTTTGAGATAGTCCGAGCTGACTACTCGTAAATCGGAATAATCATACATATCCCATGCATTGTCAGCTATAGGCTGTATGCCGTCAGTATTGCTTGACCAGTGGTTCTGGTATCTGAAATAACTCGAACTGTTGTAGCTGATAATTGCCGGAATATTGGTATGCTGTTCGTCGCCTGGTTTAAGCCAGCGTTTAAGATAGTCGCGGCTCAAGTTGTTTTCCGATTTAATCTGGCCGAATTTTGCATACACACCATCGCTTGCCACTCCGGCGCCATACATGCCGAACAATCTTGTCTTTGCTCCAAGGCTATACGTGAAATTCGCGCTGAGCCGCAAATTTTTCCATCGAAGCATTGTGGAGAGATTTCCTGACATGATAGGTTCTCGTGAACCGGTTGCTTTAAGGACGGAAGTGTATGTGTCATATTTGCTTAGTCCCAATAAATCGGTATAATGATCAAACCAGTCATCGAACATTGGACCGCCGTCAACCGGGCTGAGGCCTATATAACGGTATGAATAGAACGTTCCTACGGATTTGCCCTTGACAATAGCGTTACCGTTAAGGAAGTCGTTGAGTTCGTACTGCTCGCCTGCTGGCAACGATTTAATGCGGTTGATTGCTCGGGAAAAGTTTGTTGATACGCTCCATTGCCAGTCGCGAGTGTCAATCGGCCTGATGGTTACTCCAACCGAGTAGCCGTCATTGTCGATGTCACCGCCGTTTACGACATATGTTTTGTAACCATTGATGGTTGATATTGTTTTGTCCATGAACGCATCCTTGGTGCGCTTCCAGTAGATTGACGCGTCGACTTGTAAACGACGATTGAAAAATCCCCATTCGAATCCGAGGTTGTAGCTTGTGGTTTTCTCCCATTTCAAATCAGGGTTCGGATTTCTCTCGATGCTTGATGTGTATTCATTGTAGAAACTGTCGTAGGCTCCTTTTCGTATGATCATTACGGGAGATTGGCTTGATAGCATATTGCCTTGGAAGCCATAGCTTCCCTTGATTGAGAAATAGTCAAGCCAAGTGAACTGTTTGAAGAAATCGAGTTGTGCGGCATCAAATGACGCGGAAGCTGACCATATCGGCAACAGCTTGTCGTTGGCTCGGTCTCCGAAATTGTTTGACCCGTCAACGCGTGCGTTCGCATTTAAGAATACAAGACGTTTCCAGTTATAGCTTGCGGTTGCATAAGCTGACATGACATTCTCTTTACTGTCGGTGAGCGTTGGGGTGTTGTCAGCAAGCCATGATGCATAATTGGTGTATTGATTCAGATCTATGCCTTGAGCAAAGCTCATGCCTCTGTCGGGGAAATATCCGCGAGAGATATTGGAATAGCTTTTGTAATTATTTGAAGACGCTTCAACGCCAATGCCTCCGCTGAAGTTATGTATGTCATCGTTGAAATATTTGTTCCAATCGAGTTGCAGACGTGCGGTCCAGCTTCGTTGATCGGTATTAGATCGGGATAGTTGGCCTCCTTGTGGCATGGAACTCCAATCGGGAGCTGTTTCTCCAAATTCGGATGCACGTAATTTGGCTGCATAATAGGTCTCTGCTCCCCAATAATTATTGATGGTGGTATTGGAAGCCGTATAGGAGAATATTGCATTGGCCGACAACCAATCATTGAATTTGAAACGAAAGTTGGCATCGAACGTGAGACTGTTGCCATCCTGATCAATCCCGCTGTTCTTTAGCTCATTGAGAATGTTGTAATTGTATGCTAGTCCTTGGTATTCAACTTTTTTATAATAGTAATAATCCTCATTCGACCCAGTGAACGCGGGTATTGCGCGGCTCGTGCGATAGGCATATTGTATTGGCGCTATGTCATCTTGATAATATTCTCGTTCGGTCACATTGCCTTTTAGGCTGAATGCCGCAGTAAGCCATTTCGAGAAATTTACATCAAGATTGATCATGGCGTTGTAGCGGCGATTGGTGGTCCCTTTGACGATATCGTCATTGTCGGTGAAACCGAGTGAAGCATAATAAGCGCTTTTGGAGCCGCCTCCGCTGAGTGTCAGAGTGTGCTGTTGCGAGAAGCTGTCATGAGTCAACAGATCAAACCAATCGGTGTTGGCAGTCTCGAATTCGGCAAGTTGAGTGTCGAATTGGGTTTTGGTTATTTTGCCGTTGATATATTGATCCATCAGATACTCGAATCCAACGAGAGTATTAGAACTGTTATAGACATAGTGGTCTTGATATAGTTCGCGAGAAAGCTGGATGCGTTCTTTGGAATTGAGGACGTTTACCGAGCGGTCAGAATAACGCGGACGAAGTTTCCATGTGAATGTATTGCTGTAACGGATCCGAGGAGCTCCTTCTTTTCCTCGTTTGGTGGTAATGACGATAACGCCGTTGGCTGCCTTGGTTCCATAGAGCGCTGTTGCCGAAGCATCTTTCAGCACGTCAAGGCGCTCGATATCCTGCGGATTGAGCCCTGCGATTGCATTTCCGATACGGTTCACATAGTCAGGGTCGTTAAGGTCGTCGGGAGAAATTGCGACAGGGTCTTTAACAACGATACCGTCGACAACCCAAAGCGGCTCGCGGTTGCCGATGATTGACGATGTTCCTCGAATGCGGATTTTCGGAGCCACGCCCGCTTCGCCGGAGTTGGACATATACATGAGATCCGGCACCTGCCCTTCGAGCATCTGGTCGATGCTTAATGCGTCAGGACGGATGATGTCTTCGGCTTTTATTGAAGTGATAGCGCTTGTTGACGCACGTTTGTCTATAACCTGATATCCGGTTACAACTACGTCGTCAAATTTGTTCTCATCACGTTCCATTACGATTTTGAGCGGTTTTCCGTGCCAAGTGACTTCTTGGCGTTTCATGCCGACAAACTGAATAATAAGCTGTACGCTTGTCTTGCCGTTTGCCGACATTCTGAAATTTCCGTCAAGATCTGTGACAGTCCCGAATTTAGGTTGTTTCTTTTCGTAAATAGATGCTCCAGGCAGTGGTTCGCCCTCGGCATCGATTACATTTCCGGAAATTTGCAGCGCAGAACCTCCTTCGGAGTTCTGTGCAGTGGCTTGCAAGCCACTGAGGAGCAGGATGAAAGCCAAGCATATGCCTATGTATGACTTGCTGCCATGCATCCTTTTCGTTTTACTTGTTTCCATTTGTTGTTTAAGGGTAATTATGTGATAATATTTGTATTCCAATAATTGACAGGAGAGAAAAATTGCATCTTCAAACCAATCACCACGCAAATTTAGTAAAATAAAATTAAAATTGGCATGAAATGACTAAAAAATGTATAAAATACGCCCTTTTTATCTTAAAATATGAATTTTAGTAAATTTTTGACGTGTTTTTAAGATTTGCATGCGCTTTTTGTTGAAAGCGTGTGTATATTTTGCGCATAATGAGCGTATATATACGGCATTGAAGATGATGATGTGAAAGAGGTTGCTCCATAGGGGTGTATGCGTCAAAATAGGGGGTGGCACTGCGGGGTGTGGTGTTAAATTTAGTTAAAGTTTGAGCGCGTGCCGCGTGCACGGTTGCTTCGATTTGCGTATGGCGCAATATTTTAGTATCTTTGTGGCAGATTCGAGTACCGGAGGGGGCGAAAGTCTCCTCCGCATTTTTTAACAGCCAATCGGTCAAAATTACAAAATGATAGACAAACAGAAACTTATAAGCGCAATTGAAGAAGCGATAAAAGGCACTCCGCTGTTTTTGGTGGATGTGACTGTCACTCCCGACAACAACATTACCGTTGAAGTGGATTCCATGGAGAGCGTCGACATTGACGAGTGTGTCAAGCTTACTCGCGATATAGAGGCTGTTTTTGACCGGGATGTCGAGGACTATCAGCTTGAAGTGGGCTCGGCGGGGCTTACCTCCCCGTTCAGGGTGAAGGAGCAGTATGTCAAGAATATCGGCAATCAGGTTGAGGTGCTTACCCGTGACGGACGTAAATTCAAAGGGACTCTTACTGCGGTGGGCGATGATGATTTTACCGTGGCTGTTACTAAAAAAGTAAAGGAGGAAGGGAAGAAACGCCCCGTTGAAGTTGAAGAGCCGGTGGTGACCAAGACCTCCGACGCGAAGTCAGTAAAATATTTAATAGATTTCAAATAAAATATAAAGACATTATTTTAAGTCATGGCTAAGAAAGAAGAATCCCCCAATATGGTGGAACGATTTGCCGAGTTTAAGGAGCTTAAACACATTGACAAAACAACAATGATTTCCGTGCTTGAGGAGTCATTCCGCAATGTTTTGGCGAAGATGTTCGGTACCGATGAGAACCTCGACGTAATCATGAACCCTGACAAAGGGGATGTTCAGATATTTCAGAATCTTGAAGTTGTGCCTGACGGAGAAGTGACCAATCCGTCAACGCAGATTTCATTGAGCGATGCCCGGGCCGATCAGAATCCTGATGTTGAAATCGGCGAGGAGCATACTCGTGAGATTATTTTTGAAAAATTCGGCCGTCGCGCTATCCTGAATCTGCGCCAGACTCTCCAGTCAAAGATTCTTGATCTTCAGAAGGAGGCCATATTTTCCCAATTCAAAGGGCATGAAGGCGAATTGGTGTCGGGCGAGGTCTATCAGACATGGAGCAAGGAGACATTGCTGCTCGATAATGAAGAAAATGAGCTTATTCTTCCGAAATCGGAAGCTATCCCCGGCGACTTTTTCCGTAAAGGCGAGACCGTAAGAGCGGTAATTTCAAAAGTTGACAACAAGAACAACAATATCCGCATCACCGTGTCACGTACGTCCGATGATTTCCTTCGCCGTCTTTTTGAACTTGAGGTTCCGGAGATTCATGACGGGCTTATCAATATA
The DNA here is from genome assembly GCA_964651105.1 of uncultured Muribaculum sp. GTDB lineage: Bacteria > Bacteroidota > Bacteroidia > Bacteroidales > Muribaculaceae > Muribaculum. The sequence goes on from CAZYXN010000006.1 coordinate 26,997, forward strand.
CGTGCGGTTGCCCGTATCCCGGGGGAAAGAGCCAAGATTGCCGTTGAGAGCTACGATGACCGTATTGATCCGGTCGGCGCGTGCGTTGGCGTGAAGGGTTCCCGTATCCATGGCATCGTCAGGGAGCTGCGCAACGAGAATATAGATGTGATAAATTACACATCCAACAATGAATTGCTGATTCAGCGCGCTTTAAGCCCTGCGAAGATATCTTCGATACGACTTAATGAAGAAGAGAAGCGCGCGGAAGTGTTCCTGCGTCCTGAAGAGGTGCCTTTGGCAATCGGCAAAGGTGCGTTAAACATTAAGCTTGCATCCAAGCTTACCGGTTATGTCATAGATGTATATCGCGATTCCGGCGAGGATTTCAATGATGACATCTATCTTGACGAATTTAAGGATGAAATTGACGGTTGGGTTATCGACACTCTTAAGAATATCGGATGCGTGACGGCTAAAAACGTTTTGGCTATGCCGCGTGAAGAGATTATCGAGAAGGCCGATCTTGAAGAGGATACCGTTGACAACGTGATTTCAATCCTCAAAGCAGAATTTGAAGACTAAAAGACATTACTCCAAAACACAATATGGCGAAAATAAAGATAAGCAAAGTAGCAAAAGACCTAAACATAGCCCTTCCGACCGTAATTGATTTCTTGCAGTCAAAGGGTATAAATGTCGATATGAACCCTAACAGCCGTATCGACGAAGATGCCTATAAGTTGTTGGTATCACATTACGGTGACGACAAGGCTGTGAAGAAGTTGGACGAGACCGATGCAGCAGTTCGCCAGACAGAAAAAAATAAAGAAATAGAAAAAGAGAGACCCACAGCCAATATCATAACACCGAAAGTAATCGGACACATAGATTTGGATGCCAGGAAACCTGTTGTCAAAAAAGAGCCGGAACCTGTGAAAAAGCAGCCGGAGCCGGCAAAGACGCAGGCATCGGTGAAAAAAGATGTTGTTGTGGAGAAGAAGCCTGAACCGGCAAAAGTGAAGCCTGAGCCTGTAAAGGTTCAGCCCAAGACGGAACCGGCGCCGGAAGTGAAAAAGACAGTCGATGTTCAGCCAGAGGTTAAAAATGAAGAGCCGAAAAAGGCTGAACCGGAAATCTTTACCACCGGCCCGATTACAGGCGCTCCTCAGCTTAATGTTGTCGGGAAAATTGACCTTTCGGCAATAAATCAGCAGACGCGTCCTAAAAAGAAGACCAAGGAGGAGCGTCGCAATGAACGTCTTGCTAAAAACGGGCCGGGAAATAATAGCTTTGGAACGGCTCAAGGCCAGGGTCAGGCTCCTGCCGACAAAAAGAAACGTCGTCGCATAGGCAAAGAAAAAGTTGACATTGAGAAGACTTCCAATCAGCAGTCGCAAAACGGCGCTGGTCAGCGGGGTGGCAATGACAAAAATTCTCAGAGCGGTCAGCGTAATGACCGCAACGACCGTAAAGCAAAAGATCGCAATCGCCGTCCGGTTCACACTGAGGTGAGCGAAGAAGATGTTCAGAAGCAGGTCAAGGAGACTCTTGCCCGTCTTACAAGTAAGGAAAAGGGTCAGAAAAAAGGTCTTAAATGGCGTAAGGAGAAGCGAGAAGCGTTTCATTCGCGCGAGCGTGAGGCTGCCGAACTTGAAGCTGCTGACAGCAAGGTTCTGAAACTTACGGAGTTTGTGACCGCCAACGACCTTGCGGTAATGATGGATGTGCCTGTCAACAATGTCATTGCGACTTGTATGAATCTCGGGGTGATGGTGTCCATAAACCAGCGTCTTGATGCCGAAACTATCAATATTGTGGCCGATGAGTTCGGATATACTACCGAGTACGTTTCGGCTGAGGTTGTCGAGGCTATCCATCAGGAAGAAGACGAGGAGGATGAACTTGAAAACCGTCCGCCGGTTGTTACGGTGATGGGTCATGTTGACCACGGAAAGACATCGCTTCTCGACTATATCCGAAATGCCAATGTGATTGCCGGAGAGGCCGGAGGTATTACTCAGCATATAGGTTCATATAATGTGAAACTTGAGGATGGCCGCCGTATCACATTCCTTGACACTCCGGGTCATGAGGCGTTTACCGCAATGCGTGCCCGAGGGGCGAAAGTTACCGATATCTGTATCATCATTGTCGCTGCCGATGACAATGTGATGCCGCAGACTGTCGAGGCTATCAACCATGCGTCGGCTGCCGGTGTGCCTATCGTATTCGCAATAAATAAGATTGATAAGCCTGCTGCAAATCCTGATAAGATTAAAGAGGAGCTTGCTCAGATGAACTATCTCGTTGAGGAGTGGGGCGGCAAGTATCAGTCTCAGGATATCTCAGCCAAGAAAGGTATCGGAGTCAATGAACTTATGGAAAAAGTGCTTCTTGAAGCTGAAATGCTTGATCTTAAGGCAAATCCCAATCGTCTTGCGACCGGTTCAATCATAGAGTCGTCTCTTGACAAGGGGCGTGGTTACGTTGCTAACATTCTTGTTCAGAACGGAACGCTTCATGTAGGAGATACAATTCTTGCGGGAACTCATTTCGGCAGGGTGAAGGCGATGTTCAATGAGCGTAACCAGCGTATAAAAGAGGCCGGCCCTGCGACTCCGGCTCTTATTCTCGGACTTAACGGGGCTCCTACTGCCGGCGATACGTTCAATGTAATGGAGACTGAACAGGAAGCGCGTGAAATAGCCAACAAGCGCGAACAGTTGCAACGTGAACTCGGACTGCGTACCAGCAAGCGTACAACTCTTGAGGAGATTGGCCGCCGTCGAGCTATTGGAAATTTCCACGAACTGAACATTATTGTCAAAGGTGACGTGGACGGCTCTATAGAGGCTTTGTCTGACTCGTTGATTAAACTTTCTACCGAGGAAGTTCAGGTCAATGTCCTTCATAAAGCGGTCGGAGCTATCTCGGAAAGCGATGTTACATTGGCTGCTGCGTCAGATGCTGTGATTATCGGTTTCCAGGTGAGACCTTCTCAGGCCGCACGTCGCGCAGCTGAACGTGAGGGAGTCGAAATCCGTCTATATTCAGTGATTTATCAGGCGATAGAAGAGGTGAAGGATGCAATGGAAGGTATGCTCGCTCCGGAATACAAGGAAGAGGTTGTCGGAACAGCCGAAGTGCTTCAGACTTACCGTATTTCCAAGGTCGGCACTATTGCCGGCGCCATTGTGCGTGAGGGCAAGATCAAACGTTCTTGCAAGGTGCGCCTTATTCGTGACGGTATTGTGCGTTACACCGGCGAACTTGGCTCTTTGAAGCGTTTCAAAGACGATGTCAAGGAAGTGCTTACCGGATACGATTGTGGTCTTAGCATCGCCGGATACAATGATCTTGAAGAGGGCGACTTGATCGAAGCTTTTGAAGAAGTTGAGGTTAAAAAACAATTGTAATGCCTTATCAGGTATATGTTAATATAGGATCTAATCAGGGCGACCGCCGTGCTCATATCGGGCAAGCGGTCGCCTTGATTGCAAAATTGGCGGTGCGCGGCGATTTGTTGACTTCCTCAATAGTCGAGACTGAGCCGTGGGGATTTGTCTCTGACAATCGGTTTATGAATATAGGAGTGGTTTTTGACACTCTTTTTCCTCCTGAGGAATTGCTTAAAAAGCTTCAGGAGATTGAATGTGCGATTTCTCCGTGTTCTCATCGTGATTCCGTTGGAAATTATATTGACCGTATAATAGATATTGACATAATTGTCGTTGACGGCATGGAGTTTTCTTCGCCTGAGCTTATATTGCCACATCCTCGGATGTACGAGCGGGATTTTGTCATGGAGCCGATGAGGGAATTGTCGCGGTCTGCGTCATGGCTGCAATCGTATTTAGTGTAATTTCTATGGCTGATAATTATCTGGAAAATCGAATGGAAGAATATCGGGCGCGTCGACTGGCTCCTAAGGCTCGTATTGTGCGTTCGTCAAAATCGCCTGATAAAAATGAGTTGCGGTTGAAATATCCGCCTTTGAATGTTGCGGTGTTTGGAGGCGCGTTCCCATTTGTCGAAGAGGTTGTAAGATGTTTTCGTTCAGTGGATTGTTCAGTGGCAGTGTGTCATACCGATAGTAAGCGTTGTTCGGTGCTTGCTCAGAAATCGGGATGTCGTTATTATCCTTTTAATCCCGCAAATCAAGATGAGGTAGAAGGAGTGATTGACGATATTGTCGAGCATTGGGGCGCAGTTGATGTTGTGATTGATTTAAGAGCGGTTTCAATCGAATCTCCTTCAGAGGGCATTGAGGATATGTCCATGCTTTTGTTGGCGCATTCCCATCCTCGATTCGCATTTGTCAGTTTGACCGAGATTGTCGGGATAGTGGAATGAACGTCCGGATAAAAGAATATTCATTACTTTGTACGCAAATTTGCGTACAAAGTGGCAAAAATATCGAAGATATCGGTTTTATATTGTAAATTTGCAAGGGAAAGTAAAAATATATTTTATAATGGAAAGCAAATTGAGAATTGCCGTCCAGTCTAAGGGGCGGTTGTATGATGAAACGATGGAACTTCTGGCTGAATCAGGGATAAAATTGACTGCGGTCAAACGTACGTTGCTTGTTCCGGCACGGAATTTCCCTATCGAATTATTGTTTTTACGTGATGACGATATTCCTGAGTCGGTGGCCAACGGCACTGCCGATTTGGGTATTGTAGGTCTTAATGAAGTTCTTGAAAAAGAAAAGAACGTGGTTGTAGCCAAGGAACTTGGTTTCAGCCGTTGCCATCTCTCGCTTGCTATTCCACAACATATCGATTATCCCGGACTTAAATGGTTTGAGGGACGTAAAATTGCAACTTCTTATCCCGTCATTTTGTCCCGTTTTCTTGAGAAGGAGGGAATTAATGCGGATATTCATGTTATTACAGGCTCTGTTGAGATTGCTCCGGGAATAGGACTGGCCGATGCTATTTTTGACATTGTGTCATCCGGCTCAACTCTGGTGAGCAATAATCTTGCTGAAGTCGAAAATGTGATAGATTCTCAGGCGGTGCTTATTAAACCTGCCGATAGAACGCTTTCTGCAGAGAAACAAGCGACTCTCGATGAGTTGATGTTTCGTTTCGAAGCTGTTAAGGCCGCTGACGGAAAGAAGTATATTTTGATGAATGTGCCTAAGGAAAAGCTTGACGAAGTCTTGTCGATTCTTCCTGGCATGAAGAGTCCTACCGTTCTGCCCCTTGCCAATTCCGATTGGTGTTCTGTGCATTCAGTGCTTGAAGAGAAACGGTTGTGGGAGATTGTCGGTAAATTGAAATTGGCAGGAGCTGAAGGAATACTTGCTCTCGACATTGAGAAAATGATTTTATAGACTTGATTTGTGATGGATATAATCTGTAATCCTTCGCGTGACAGTTGGTATAGACTTACACGACGTGCTTTAGCGGAAAAAGCCTCGGAACTTGAATCGCGAGTGGCTGAGATAATCGCTGCCGTTGCTAATGGCGGAGATGCGGCGTTGCTTGAATTCGAGAAACGCTTCACCGGAGCTGCGCTTGAATCTTTGGAAGTTTCACAGGAGGAGATGGATGCTGCTGAAAAAGAAGTCTCTCCGGAATTGCGCGACGCTATCGAAGTGGCATATAACAATATTGCCAAGTTTCATGCGGCTCAGGTGATGAAAGAGCCGGTGAAAGTAGAGACATCTTCAGGTGTCAATTGTGAGCAGCATGCTGTTGCCATTGACCGTGTCGGTATGTATATACCCGGAGGCAATTCCCCGTTGTTTTCTACTGTTCTCATGCTTGCGGTTCCTGCCCGTATAGCAGGTTGCAGGGAGATTGTGTTATGCACTCCGGCTCAGGCAGATGGTTCTGTGCATCCCGGTATTCTTTATGCCGCGCATAGAGCCGGTGTGAACCGAATATTTAAAACAGGCGGAGCACAGGCTATCGCGGCAATGGCTTATGGAACAGAAACGATTCCGCGTGTTTATAAGATTTTCGGACCCGGCAATCGTTATGTGATGGAAGCGAAACAGCAGGTTGCTCGTCATAATGTAGCGATAGACATGCCGGCGGGCCCTTCGGAAGTCCTTGTGATTGCTGACGGGAATGCTAATCCGGAATACGTGGCCGCTGATTTTTTGTCGCAAGCTGAACATGGCCCTGACAGTCAGTCTATTTTGTTGACGACCTCTCGTAGACTCGTAGATACTCTTCCCGATGTGATAGAAAGACTGCTCCATATGTTGCCTCGGGAGGAAATGATGAGGAAATCATTGTCCCACAGTCGGATTATCCTGTTTGATACCGACGATGAGATAATGGATTTCAGCAATGAATATGCCCCGGAACATCTGATAATCAATCATGCCGATGCCGAGAATCTGACGGTAAAAGTGAGAAATGCCGGATCGGTATTTATTGGGCCTTACACTCCTGAAAGCGCGGGAGATTATGCGTCCGGAACCAATCACACGTTGCCCACTTCCGGTTTTGCCCATGCTTACAGCGGGGTCAATATCGACAGTTTTACAAAAAAAGTGACATTCCAACGCATAACTCCCGAAGGAATTCGCTGTATTGGCAGGGCGGTGGAAGTGATGGCTGAAAACGAAGAACTTTACGCTCATAAACTTGCGATGACTTTGCGCATTAATTCTTTGAAAGAAAAATGAGACCCCTGACTCAACTTATACGACCTAATATATTAAGTCTTGAACCATATACTTGTGCCAGAAACGAGTATACAGGCGAAGCCCGCGCGTGGCTTGACGCTAATGAAAATAGCCGTATCGACGGATTTAACCGTTATCCCGACCCGTTGCAGATTGAAGTCAAGACTCGGCTTGGAGCTATGCGCGGTGTCAGTATCGACCGTATCTTTCTTGGCGTAGGAAGCGATGAATGTATCGATATCACATATCGTGTGTTCTGTCGGCCCGGGATTGACAATGTTGTGGCTATCGAGCCAACATATGGCATGTATAGCGTGTGTGCGGCAATTAATGACGTGGAATATCGAAGAGTCAATCTGCATAACGATTTTTCGCTTGATATTGACGCTTTGTTTGCTGCTGTCGATGAAAATACCAAAGTGATATGGATATGCTCGCCAAATAATCCGACGGGCAATGCGTTTCCGCTGTGCGAGCTTAAAAAGATTGCTTCTGGATTTGACGGAATTGTGGTGATTGATGAGGCTTATGTCGATTTCTCTGAAGCCGGGACGATGGTGGAATCTCTTGATGACTTCCCCAATGTGATAGTAATGCAGACATTTTCAAAGGCATGGGCTTCGGCAGCTCTTCGACTTGGCATCGCTTTTGCGTCTAAAGAGATAATTTCGATATTCAATAATGTCAAATATCCCTATAATATAAATATTCTGACTCAACGTCAGGCTCTTAAAGTGATGGATGAGGCTCCGAAGATAAGAACCGTTGTTGAAGAGCTTGTGGCTGCCCGTGATAATCTCGGAAGCCGTTTGGCACGGTTGGAATGCGTAAGAAAAGTGCATCCGTCCGATGCCAACTTCCTGTTAGTCGAAGTTAGCGATGCCGGAATGATTTACGATTATCTTAAGGATAATGGTGTGATTGTTCGAAATCGTTCGCGTGTCGCTCTTTGCGGCAATTGCCTCCGCATCACGGTTGGCACAGAGGTTGAAAATGATTTGCTTATCGAAAAAATGACCGAGTATGGAAAATAAGCGGTGCGTTTTGTTTATCGACCGTGACGGCACCATTATCGTTGAGCCGAAAGATGATTTTCAAGTCGATTCGCTTGAAAAGCTTGAGATGATTCCCGGAGTTACCCGTGCCATGCATTTTATTGCGGAAAAACTTCCCTATAAGCTTGTTATGGTGACAAATCAGGATGGTCTCGGAACTGATTCGTTTCCGGAAGAGACATTTTGGCCTGCCCACAATAAGATGCTTAAGGCGTTGTCTAACGAGGGTGTGATATTTGACGACATATTGATTGACCGTACATTCCCTGAAGACAATGCTCCGACGCGTAAACCCGGTACCGGTATGCTGACTGCCTACATGGACGGGAGTTATGATATGGAGGGCAGCTATGTCATTGGCGATCGTCTTAGCGATGCCATGCTTGCCCGTAATCTCGGCACGAAAGCTATCTTGCTGCATGAACCCGATGAAGAGACGCTTGCCGGAATAGCCGATGAGGGACTGAGTGACACTGTCGTCTTGGTTACGCCTCGATGGGACGACATAATTCCGGTGCTTCAGGGTGGCAAGCGGCAAGCGGTCGTTAGCCGTAAGACATCGGAAACCGACATATATGTGAGTATAGATGTGGATGGCAATGGTCGTGCTGATATTTCAACAGGATTGGGATTTTTCGATCATATGCTTGAGCAGATACCGCGTCATTCAGGCGTGGATCTGACAGTCAGGGTCAATGGAGATTTGCATGTGGATGAACACCACACGATAGAGGATACGGCGATAGCTCTTGGCACAGCCATAAATGAGGCCCTTGGCAACAAACGAGGCATCGAGCGTTATGGATTTGTGTTGCCTATGGATGAATGCCTGTGTACAGTGGCGTTAGATTTCGGCGGCAGACCATGGATTGTATGGGATGCCGAGTTCCGGCGTGAAATGATAGGCGATGTTCCGACCGAAATGTTTTTCCATTTCTTCAAATCTTTGAGCGACAATGCGAGAATGAATCTGTTTGTAAGAGCAGAAGGTGCCAATGAACATCATAAAATAGAAGGTATCTTTAAGGCGTTTGCCAAAGCGTTGAAGCAGGCTGTCAAACGTGACCCGTTCCGCTTCACCCTTCCCTCGACAAAAGGAGTTTTGTAAAACGGAATAAATATTGTTTGTATCGGCAGGTCAGTTGGCGAAATAGCGGAACATTGTGCGGCGTATGGATAAGATATTGACGGCGGTTATCAGTACGATAATCGCTGTCGCTGTCAGGATAGAGGCGACAGAATTTGCACTCTTGATTCCGATTGCCGACAGCGGTTCGCTCCAGAGATGTTGCCCGATGAGCATTATGGCTATTGAAACGGCGAGTACTCCCGTGTTAATGGATGCGATAAGTATATAATAGTAACGGGCTACAGAGTCGGGTGTATAGCCAAGCGACATAAGGTCGCAGAGTTTTTGGCGGCTTTTTTGTAGAAGGAGATAAATACTGAGCATCAATATGAAAAATGCCAGCAAGCTTATGATTGCGCCGATAGTTATGACAACGCAGGTGACGATTGACAGGAAGTAGGATGCTTTTCCTGAATCCGCTTTGTCTCCCGAGGATTCGTAATCATTGGCTGACAGATATTCTTTAATTGCCGGATCGCCCGGTTGTTTGAGTTCGAGAATGAGGCGTGACGGCTTCGGATTGGATTCTCCGAAATTTTTATTTGCCCAACTCATGAATTCTTCCGGTACCGCAATTGTGTTAAGACGCGATGAAAATCCTGCTATATGTGCCGGAATCCATTGCTGTTTGCCATTGCCGCTAAGTGAGATTTTGAGAGGTACCATGCCTATCATCGCTTCGCTAAGTTGGGGCAAGCCGCGTGATGAGGCGAATCCGAAATTGTAAAGAGAGAGATAATCCTTGCTGATTATTATTGGCAACTGTGGATGTTGAGGGTCAAATGTCCAGTCGTGTGGCCGCACATCAAACATGTCATCGGGTATCGACTCTAAAAATAATGCGGTAGACAGGGCAGCTCCATTCATGTCGACTGTGGCAGCCACGTTGAATGTGGCGGGAGTGAATGGCGCTACGCGTCTCACCCATGGCTGCGACTCAATGTCGGAAATCTCCTCGGCAGAGAATGCCGTATTGACATCGCCGCCGATAAGCGAACCGAGACCGTTCACTTTGTGGGAGATGACGGTATAGTCGCGTGTAAGAAATGTGTCATCTTCCTCCCATACGGAATTGATGTCTGAATAAAATTGCAATGCGCACGTCACAATTGCCAGTCCTGCGAGATTGGCTAACGCATAGCCGATGAGCTGTGCGGGGCTTATATTGGTTTTGAGTAATTGCCATACTGAGTTTTTCTGTGTCATATCAGAGACTTATTCGTCGGGTTATCTCGATTTTGAGGTCGTTGCCTACTGAGGTTGTTATGATTGACGCATTGTTTTTCTCGGCTTCCTGCGCGATAAGTTCGGCGACAATCATGTTGTTTCGTTCGTCAAGATGACTTACCGGCTCGTCAAGCAGAAGGAAATCAAAAGGTTGACATAAAGTCCTTACAATTGCTGCACGTTGCTGTTGTCCGATTGAAAGAAACCTGGCTTTGGTATAGGCTTTTGAGTCTATGCCGAGTCTGTGGAGCATCTCCATTATCTGTTGTGTGGTTTTATGGCCGGTAAGGCGGTTCTTTATGTCGATGTTGTCCATTACGGTGAGTTCGGGAAACAGTCTCATTTCCTGAGGCAGAAGCGCGAGAGAATGCTGGCGTAGCCCGCACCACCGCTTGACTGAGAAATTGCTTATATCCTCCCCGTCAAAAAAAATGTGTCCCGTATAGTCCCGACGGTTTCCGTATAGGAAACTGCACAAAGATGATTTTCCGGTTCCCGATTCTGCATGAATCAGGTATTTTCCGGGACGCTCAAAAGCGACCATTCTTAACCATATTTCGGAATCTGGACAAGAGTCACGGAATATGTCTGGCAATACTCCGTCAAGCGTTATCACGCTTAATCGTTTCATCTTATAGTGTCAATAGGCGTAAATCCCATATTGTCTTGTTCTTTAACTTCCGGGGCATCCTGCGGAACATCGTTGCCGGCGGGAATAAGAGCGGCAAGCTGTTCGAATATTGGAAGTGATGGGTCGGCAAACGAGAACGCCATTTCAAAATTATCCTCGACCTCTATTGCCACATTAAAGCCTTTCCCTCCATATACCGCTTCGCCAATGGAGTTCGGAATGCTTGTCCACAAGGCAAACGCATTGCCTTTGGCAAGAGTACGGGCGGCATTATTTCCGAGTTGTTTTAATGGACGGTTGGTAAGAATGATTGCATTGTCTACAGCTTTGAGTGTCACCGGAGCCATCCCCGGAGATTGCATTACGAATTCATTTCCCTTGTCTACAATAGGCAGTCCGAGCATGGATATGATGTCGCTGATATCCCCGAGAGTCCTTTTGATTTCACCTTTTTTCAATTGAATTGCTATGACAAAGCTGATGTTATTGATCATGTTTGCGGAAGTCAACTCCTTGTCATTGTCAATCCCCATGGCGACCATTATGCTCCCGTCAAGGCGTTTTAAATATGGGAGAGCCATCCCGATAAGCGCCCGTTGGCGATAGTCGAGAGGATATATTGACTGTGTATAGCCGAGGAGAGCGTCCCAGTCGGTATCGCCTGGTATGCCGATTGCCATAACGAAAAGATCCGATGGCATTGTATAATCAAGCAGTGATGTGTCGATTTTTTTCAGGTAGGAGTCCATGTCGGTCTCTTTGCCGTCAGCATTGATTAATTTTGCGTTTAGTTCAATCTCGCGTTCATTGTTGTCGACATTGCCGGTGATACAAGTCCATCCGTCGGTTGCTGTGGAACGTGCTATCGCGAGGTGTAAAATATCGTCATCGTTCTCCAGAAATTTTGCTATCCCTTTTATTGATGCTATCGACGTATTGTTTGCCCGATTAAGTTCTGCGGCAAGCTTGCTTACTGCTTTTGACGGATCGCCCCACATGATCCATCCCTGTCGTTCGCGTACAATCAGATTGACATCTTCAAGAGCATATACGTCAAATTCTTCAATTCTTGTCGGTTGAGGCGATGCTCCGATTTCTTTTATGAGATTATCAAGATGCCTTATTTTAAAAGTGTATGTATATTCCCCAGGCTGTTTGAATGCGCTTACCCCGATGTCATTTGTCCCAATGGCAAAACCGACCATTAATTCGCGTTCAATTGACTCGGAAGTAAGTATTGTGGTTATTTCTTGATGGCAACGTTCCGAAGAGTTTGACAGGAATTTATCAAGAGTTTCTGTTGCAGTTAACTTCCCGCCGTTTTTACTGCCGTCCATGGCTTCAATCAGATGTTTGACATTGACGGTCAATATTCCGGGAGCGTCAGCCGGAATAGTGTCAAGCAATCGGCTTTCCCCTGAGCAACCGTAAAGCGACAATAGCATAAACAGGGCTATCGCTGCTGAAATAAGTTTTGCATTCATGTCCTGGTGAGTTATATATAACATAACAACAAAGATATAAAATATTTCAACATTATAGCCAATATAAACATAAACAGCCCCGATTATCGGGGCTGTTTATGTTTATATTGGTAAGAGAGGGTAAATTATTCCCACTCGATTGTTGCCGGTGGTTTGGATGAGATGTCGTAGCATACTCGGTTGACACCTTTGACTTTGTTGATTATGTCATTGCTGACTTTTGCCATGAAATCATATGGGAGATGAGCCCAGTCGGCAGTCATAGCGTCGGTTGATGTGACGGCGCGCAATGCTACGGCGCGTTCATAAGTGCGTTCATCGCCCATAACTCCTACGCTCTGTACAGGAAGCAGAATTGCTCCGGCTTGCCATACCTGGTCGTAAAGTCCCCAATCGCGCAATCCTTGGATGAAAATGTCGTCTGCATCCTGAAGGATAGTGACTTTTTCCGGAGTTATGTCTCCGAGAATACGCACAGCAAGTCCGGGGCCGGGAAATGGATGACGCTTGATGAGATGTTCGGGCATTCCGAGTTCGCGACCTACGGCACGCACTTCATCTTTGAATAGCAAACGAAGCGGTTCGCATAGTTTGAGATTCATTTTTTCCGGAAGACCGCCCACGTTGTGATGGCTCTTGATGGTTGTGCCTGTAATAGACAATGACTCGATGCAGTCAGGATAAATAGTTCCTTGGGCGAGCCATTTCACGTCTTTTATTTTATGAGCTTCCTCGTCAAACACATCAATAAATCCTTTGCCGATGATTTTACGTTTGCGTTCGGGCTCGGTCACTCCGGCAAGTTCGCTGAAGAATTTGGCTGATGCATCAACTCCAATCACGTTCAGTCCGAGACATTCATAGTCGTGCAACACATTTTTGAATTCGTTCTTGCGTAGCATTCCGTGGTCTACGAATATGCAGGTCAGATTTTTGCCGATGGCACGATTGAGAAGAACGGCTGCAACTGATGAATCTACTCCGCCGCTAAGGCCGAGTACCACTTTGTCATCTCCAAGCTGTTCTTTGAGTGCGGCGACTGTCGATTCTATGAACGATGCGGCGCTCCAGTCCTGATGACTGCCGCATATATCGACTACGAAATTTTTTAGCAATTGTGTGCCGTCGACAGAATGAAACACCTCGGGGTGGAATTGAACTCCCCAGAGCTTTTCTCCTTCAGCCTGATAAGCCGCTATTGCGACTTTTTCGGTTGAGGCGATTGTGCGGAAGTTGTCAGGAATTGCGGTGATGGTGTCTCCGTGGCTCATCCACACCTGAGTGTTGACCGGAATATTGTTGAACAACGGATTTTCCATGTCGAATTTAGTGAGATGGGCGCGTCCGTACTCGCGTGTTCCGGCCGGCTCTACTGAGCCGCCGTTGGTGTAAGCCATGTATTGCGCTCCGTAACAGATGCCAAGTATCGGCAGACGTCCGCGGATTTTAGACAAGTCCACTTTGAAAGCATTTTCGTCATATACCGAAAACGGGCTTCCCGATAAAATAACGCCGATGACCGAAGGGTCATCGTGCGGGAACTTGTTGTAAGGCACAATCTCGCAGTAAGTGTTTAGCTCGCGCACTCGTCGTCCTATGAGCTGGGTGGTCTGTGAGCCAAAATCGAGGATAATGATTTTCTCTTGCATGCAGCGATTATGAAAGGATTAAAACTATGCAAAATTACGCAAATTATTGCAATTATGACGAAAAATACAAATTAGAATTTCCATACAGGATAGCTGAGAACCTTAGTTTTGTTTTTTCGCTTATGCCATATTGTTATTTCAACAGCCAAAAGTATGCTAATGACACGAGCTATATTGGATATAAGCCCTCCTGCTGCTACTTCGGTACCCTCCATCGAGAATATGACCCATGCGCCATTCATTAACATATGCAATCCTATGGGAACCCATAAATTAAAATCCCATTCTACATACATCCAACTGAAATATAAAGCACCAATGAACGTCACTCCAAAAGCGGCAAAAGCAGAAATAGCATCATGACCTTGATATAGATGCATTGAGCCAAAATATAGGGCAGGCAGGATGACAGCCCAAAAGAACCCGGTCTTTGCGTAACGGAAAAGCAATCCGAACATAAATGCACGGCATATAAATTCTTCCTTAAAACCTGGCAAAATACTTTTCTGCAAAATTAAAGAGAATGTAACATCAGAATTTATACCTCCGAAAAACGGAAATATTAAATATAGGGGAACTACACATAAAAAGGCGATTCCTATTCCCATTATTATATTTCCGGTCAGTCCGAGAAAGGAGAAAATTTCTTTTGGTTTTATTACGACGGCTGTTAATATGAGAGCCGGGATTATAACAATTAAATCCCTAACAATTTTGTTCAACAGGCTACTTGTGGTTATCCCTAACAGGGATGTTATCTTCCAGGCATTATTCCATAATAAAGCGATAATAATACTTGCTATGATGGAATAAATTATCTTTGCCGTTTTTGATGTAAAGTTAAACATAAAACGATGAGTTTGTTTTCCGCTGCAAAATTATTCAAAATAGGCAAGATGCACAAGTGAAAAAGCCATGCCGAAAGGTTAGTGTAGCCAATAAACTTATTAAATATGAACTATTAAATGACAATGTCTAAAATGTACAATATTTGCGTCCGATATTTGTTGTCAAGATGCGTTTATTAAAATGCGGATCCGGATTTAGACTTTTCGATAGCCGATATGGCTTGCTCGTAGGCTTTGTCGGGATTGAGGCGTATGATTCCTGTATTGCGTTTTAGCCATGTGAGTTGTTTCTTGGCATAGACACGGGTGTTTTTTGCGATGCGGGCTATCGCTGTCTCTCTGTCCATCGTGCCGTCAAAATAGGCAAACATTTCTTTGTAGCCTACAGTGTTGAGTGCGTTCAGATGGCGTAAGTGATACACTGATCTTGCTTCCTCTTCGAGACCTTGTGCAATCATATTGTCGACACGTCGGTTGATACGCTCGAATAATTGTTCGCGAGGATAATCTATCATCATTGTGATAATGTCAAAATCACGCTTTTTGACCGTTCCGGTGCGAAGGGTGGAATAGGGTGCCCCTGCTTCAAGACATATTTCGATGGCGTGGACAAGACGACGGTGATTGGACGGATCGGCCGACGCAAGGTAGTCCGGATCAAGATTACGTAACATCAGTCTGATGCCCTCGATTCCTTCATCCTTATAAAGTCGCATCACATGGCTTCTTACGGTGTCGCTGATAGTCGGAAGTTCATCAATCCCTTTTGTTATGGCATCGACATACATCATCGATCCGCCGCACATAATTACGTTATCTCCGTTGTGCCAAAGTTCGGGCAACAGTTTTATCACATCCTCCTCATAGCGAGCCGCGCTGTAGTATTCGTCAAGCGCGAGGGTGCCGATGAAATGATGTCTGATTTCAGCGAGCTGTTGCTGTGATGGCGCGGCGGTTCCTATCGGAATGTCACGAAAAAGCTGGCGCGAGTCAGCTGAGATTATGTCGCATCCCAGATGTCGCGCCAGTTTTATGGATAGGTCAGTTTTGCCCGAACCGGTTGGCCCTGTTATTATTATAAGAGTAGGACGTTGTGGCTCCATCTATTATCGTTGGGCGACAAGACGGGCTATTTCAACAATCACGTCTACGGCTTTCTCCATTGATGGAATGGGAACAAATTCATAACGTCCGTGGAAATTGAGTCCTCCGGCGAAGATGTTGGGACATGGAAGTCCCTTAAATGAGAGCTGGGCGCCATCAGTGCCTCCACGAATCGGAACTACATGGGGTGTGACTCCTACATTGCGCATAGCTTCTTCCGCAATATCAACGACATATTTTACCGGCTCAATTTTTTCACGCATATTATAGTATTGGTCTTTGATGTCTATTTCTGCGCAGTTGGGATATTCGTTGTTGATTTTACGTACAAGGTGTTCCAATTCTTTTTTACGACGTTCAAAACGGTCTCTGTCGTGATCGCGTATAATGTAGGTGACTGCCGTTTTCTCTACATTGCCTTCTATAGATATGAGATGGTAGAATCCTTCATATCCTTCGGTGTGTTCCGGAGTTTCCCAACGCGGAAGCATCGAAGTGAAAGTATTGGCGATGCGTATCGAGTTGATCATTTTGTGTTTGGCGTATCCCGGGTGTACGTTACGTCCGGTAAATGTTATTCGAGCAACGGCTGCATTGAAATTCTCATATTCAAGCTCGCCGATTTCGCCGCCATCCATTGTATAGGCCCAATCGGCGGCAAATTTTTGCACATCGAATTTATGTGCTCCTTGTCCGATTTCTTCATCCGGGTTAAACGCTATGCGTATTTTCCCGTGTTTTATTTCCGGATGGTCTTTAAGATATTTTACCGCAGTGATTATTTCCGCGATACCGGCTTTGTCGTCTGCTCCGAGCAGTGTATTGCCGTCGGTGACTATCAGAGCCTGTCCTTTGTAGTGGTCAAGTTCTGGAAATTCACGCGGGGAAAGTACGATTTTCTTGTCCGCATTTAATGTTATATCGCCTCCGGGGTAATTTTCTATTATGTGCGGATTTACATGTTTGCCTGACAAATCGGGTGATGTGTCAAGATGTGCGATAAATCCGATTGTAGGAATCGGTTTGTCGGTGTTTGCAGGAAGTGTCGCCATCAGATAGCCGTTGTCATCAAGAGATATTTCGCTCAGCCCGAGTTCGCGGAGCTCCTCTTCAAGATGCTGGGCAAAAATCATTTGTCCCGGTGTCGAAGGCCATAGATTGGTAAATTCGTCACTTTGAGTATCGAATTTCACATATTTGAGAAATCTGTCGACTACGTTATTGTTCATAGCTGTTGATTTAGGGGTTGACAATATTAGAGGTTTTATGCAAAGATAGCAAATGGTTTCGATTATTGTGCAAATATAAGGCGCGAATCGGTGAAATTTAGGCGCAATTTATCGCAACTATGAAAATTTTTGTTGAATGTTTTGGTCAGCCCCATAAAATAAGCGATGAGATCTTATGAATGCGCTATAATCGCAAGGTAATTGAACGCCCGGCTTTTAGAGTGACATTGCGAATTGGGTTGTTATACAGGCGAAGTTCGACTGTCTGGTCTGTGTTAGACCGTAGCGTGACCGTGACGTTGGACTTGTCCCATGAAAGCTGTTCCATAATGATGCCACCGCGCAGGGCGGCTCCGCACAGTGTGCCGTGTTGCCAGTCAGCCGGCTTGGCGGGAAGCAGCGAAATCAGCCCGATATCGGAATATACGAGCATTTTCATCACAAGCGAAGGGTAGCCTCCGCTTATATCGCAATTGAAAATCCGGTGAGGATCGTGAGTGGAAAACAGATTTCTGTTCCAGTAATTTGACCCGAGCCATCCCAGCATTTCAGTGCATTTATTCGTTTCACCGAGTGCTGCGGCAGAAAAAGCCAACTGACAGATGCCGAAGGCCATTACCCCGGTGTTTTCTTTACGGCGAAATTCCATGCGTCGGTCAATAACCCGTCTGCATCCATCGCGTATAGCCGGATTGTCCATGATTAACGGATCAAGGCGGTCATACAGGCCGAATAGATGTGAGGCATGGCGATGATTGTGGTTGTCTTTCATGTCAGGCCATATCCATTCACGCAATTCGCCATTTTCGTTAAGTTCATAGGGGGGCATTTTGGATTGTATAAGTTTCCATTGCTCCACCTTGTCCCGGTCGATTCCAAGAATCTCGCAAGCTTCAATACATGCCCGCAAGAGTCCGTTAATAGCCATGATGTCCATAGTGGCATTTATGCATGCTTGACTGTTGGCTCCCAATGGCTGGTTTTCAGGAGAATAGGAAGGACTGACGATATATTTGCCATCAGTTCCTTCGATAAGGAAATCTTCAAAAAACAGCATTGCTTCGCGCATAAACGGCAAAGCTCTATCGCGCAGAAATTCGCGATTCCCCGTGTATAAATAATAGTCATAATAGAACAATGCGTACCAAGGAGCCCCGGCTACCCAAAACGTCATGGGCCAGGTTGTGTCGAAATGGTTGTCAAGTCCATGCAGGGTGTAGTGTGACGGAATATGAATGCCACGGCAATTATATAGAACATTAGCGTTGGTGCGGAAATCGTCCATAAACGAATCGAGTTGATTCAGCAGCGGTAACATCAGTTCCGGCGTGTTGGATTGCAAATAATGCGATATCGCTACAGGCAGATTGCCGTTGGTCGTGAAATCGCCGGACCATGAAGGGGTCATGGTTCCTCCCCATATTCCCTGGAGATTGGGTGCGTGGAGTCCGGTGGCAGATAGGACGTTGTAGCGCCCTGCGGCAAACAGCCGTTCAATAACGGCTTGGTTGTTGCCTCCTTTTGCCAATAATAATTCGGATGGAAGCTGACGATCTGAATCCGAAACATCGAGCTTAAGGGTAACGCGGTTAAATAACTCGCGGTGTAATTTCTTATGAGGCCGTAATAAGTGCTCGTATTTCTTAGGCAACAGATTTAGCGCCATCAGCATATCGGACGTCTGTCCGGTATTGAAAGTATTTGCCATATCGACACGTGCCAATATTAACGCCTCATGGGCATTTATGAGGCTCAAAGCTCCGTCAGAATATGTTACTGTTCCGTCAGTGGAAACTACATTGAGCACTCCTTCATAGCCTTCGTAACCTGTGTGTAAGGCTGATTTGTGAGGTGATTGGAATTTGGCTTTGTAAAATAAATAAGGCGCTTCGCCCCCTGTCAGTATCGTGTCGATTCTGTTGTGTTCGTCAAGGCGAAATTTGATACGGCGTTTGGCATCTGAGGTTTTGATGCTCTCAAGTGTCAATACAGTGTTTATAGATCCTTTTAATGCTTTTAACAGAATGACTGCTACATTATCGGCACGCGATATAAAAGTCTTGCGTTCGTATTTTCCGCTGTAGTCGGACCATCTCACACAAATTTCTCCTGTTTCAAAATCCACGGAACGTGTGTAGTCATGAAAAGTTGTGTCAGAGGAAGGCGCAATAGGGGAGAGATGGATTTTAAACGCCGGAACAAACGGATCGGTAGCATGTTTTACATTATATCCCTCTGAATTGGCAAGATCGGTGACAAATTGCGATGCTTCTCTGAATTTCCCCTCTGCCATCATGCTGCGAATTGTGTCCATATATTTGCCTTGCGATGGCGGAGGCATTACGGGATTAATCGGTAAAAACAGATTGGCATGGTTAAGTATTATGTTTTCGTCATGGGGATTCCCCTCTATCATCGCACCCATGATTCCGTTGCCTGTCACGACGGCGTCGGTCCAATCTGTGGCGGGCATTTCGCTGTAAAAGCCATAAGCCGGCATTTTAACCGCCATAAGCGGAATGGCTGTCATGTACAATAAAATGGAGAAAATAACAGTTTTCATATGTTTGAGTCTTAAGTGTTGTTTTAATTTTCAATAAGGCATTTTTCTATGCCGTATATGGCGGGGATTATATCGAGCATCGGGTTATACATGTCATGTTCATATTCAATTATCAGGAGCGGTCTGATATCCGCTTTTCTGAGCCGATTAAAAATGTCGCGGATATTTCCTTTTCCTTGTCCTATCGGCACGTCACATGCCTTTTTACCACATCCGTCCACATCCCGAAGATGAAAATGATACATACGTCCGGCATCGATATATTTATCGACTATCTCAAGCGCGTTACGGCCATCACGCATGAAATGACCGATATCTACCGACGCGCCAAGCAGTAATGAGCGGCCTTGCAGGTCTTTCAAAACGACTTCCGGATCATAATATGGAGATCCGTCGCTTTCGGGATGATTGGTCAAAACCATTTGTACGCCATATTTTTCGGCTAAGGCTTCATAATAATCCATACTGCCGTTGCCTTTTTCCACTCGTATGGGGTCGGTTACAAAAACAATTCCCATATCCCGACAGAATCGAAATGTTTTTTCGGCGCCTTCAGGGTCTTTCAGCCCGTTGATTCGCCGGTAATATGATGTTAATATCACATTATGATTTATGAGTTCTTGTTTCAGGCTGTCAATCCATTGTTCGGGCATATCCGGACCGAACTGAATATCAGTGCCGGAAGCGAGTTGCATGCCGACTCCTTCGATATAATGCAGGCCAAGTGCGGATGTTTGGCGGATTGCGTCAAAAAATGTGCCGATTCGTTTGAAATCATAGGCTTGAATTCCGATTTTCCATCCTAAGCTGTCGGCTGATGGAACACCGGGAGCAAGAAGCCCGGAAACATGGTAGTCAGATATTGCTGCATTCAGAGATTGCCGTTGCACGGGTGCCGGCACCTTCAATTCTTCAATTTCAATATCTTTATACCATACTTCGTAAGGGTTTTTACGTTCATGAATCTGTAATGCGATGTATCCCTTATCAGGGATTATGCCGAAAACAGGATGTTTTCTATAAGCGTATGGCTCTATGTAATCGACAACAGCTTTTTTATTCAGCCAAAGCCGGATTCTCGGACCCTCGCACCTGAGCACATACTCATTCCAGTCATTCCACCGGCAATCCTGTTCGGATAATATGCTGCCAAGAAAACACCATCGCCGCTGTTCATCATAAAGACCGCCCCATCGTTTCTTTATAATGTCGGCTTGATAGCCTATCATCTCATGCGGGACATCAGGATTCGGCATGCTGCGGAATTGAATGCCGCCATTCCATCCTTTGTTCTCGGGATCTACAATTTTGAACTTTAACCTTAACTCAAAATTACTGTATTTCCGGTCAGTGCGCAAAAATTCATTCTGCGGAATCGGTTTATTAAGCGATCCGGCTACGATGGTTCCGTTTTCAATGCGAAACCATTGTTCCGAACTCTTTCCGTTGTTGCCCTCCCATCCGCAGAATGACTTACCGTCAAAGAGCGGTTTGCCTTTGAAATCCGTCGATAAACCGACTGCATTGTCTGTCGCCGGTTTGTCGGTGGCGGTAAATTCGAGATATGACAGGTCGGGAAACGCCTCTTCATGTTTAGGTTCGCCGGCTCCATTACGTCCGGTCGCCTTTTCGTTTAAGGATGGATTGCGTAGACTGTTTTGTATGCCGCTTAATGTGATTGTGTGGTTGCCATTCTCCTTGATAGTTATAACACCAAGTGAAGATGTTCGGTATTGTCCCCATTTGTCGGTGTTGCGAAGTAAAGATACTATCTCTCTTCCATCAGCCTGGACTTTTACAGCACATCCGGGGTATGGTTCGGAATAACGCATAAATACTTCATAGTTTCCCTGTCTTATGGGAAGTCGCCACGAAATAGATTGGGAGATGTTATTCCATTTGTGTATAGTCCGTCCTTCCCGTTCGGTCTTTACAGTAAGTCCGTCACTTAAAATTGCGCTGTCGGCATCAAGGCGTTGAGCTATGGCTACGGATGATAAAAGCATCCCTGTCAGTAGTAAAATTATCTTTTTCATGCATGCAAAAATAGTGCATCAAGATAAAAAACAGGGGGTAAAATAATCATCAAAAAGGAGGAAAAACGTCATTCAGGCTTAATTTCACCCATTTTTATAATATATTCCGTGGGAGTGATGCCTTTCTTAGATTTGAATACTTTTGTAAAATATTTTGCGTCAGTAAATCCCGATTTCCATGCCACCTCTTTTATCCGGCTTTCTCCGGACTGCAATAATTGGCAGGCCCGTTCAATGCGCATATCCTGTAACAGGGCGGCCGGAGTAGCGTGCATAATCTCTTTGCAGCGTTGGTAAAACGTGTTACGGGTCATGCCAAGAGTTTTTGCAATTTGCTCCATGTCGACATCGGGGTCTTCTATGCGCTCTTGCAGAGTCTCTGTGAGACAATTGATAAAATCATTGTCGGAACTGTTTTCCGCAATCGGTTTTTTCAGTGTGATCTCAATTTTGTTTCGTTTTTTCTTTCTTAGCCATAAAAACACAAGAAGAATTAATATGACAAAAAATGTAACGATTATGATTTTCAGTAGTCGCTGACGTTGGACATGAGTCCTCTCTTCCGATAAACTTAAATTGCGTGATTGAACATAGTGTTTCAATTCATTCAGGTTTATTTCCAAAATTCCCGGTGTCACCCCGAGATATAGCAGTGAATCCCTATACAGGCATGAAGCTCCTTCGGAGAAAGCCAATTCTTTGCCAAAATCATTAGAGTCGAATATTTCCGGAGAGTGTGACATATTGTCGAAACGAAACAACCGGGTATCGGCAATCAGCCACAGACAGCTGTCGCCATCGTATAGCATATTCAGAATCACATCGTCGTAGGGGATTTTTATCTCATTAATGACTGGTTTTATTCCTGTTTCGGTAAAGGATAAGCGATATAAACCTTGTCCCATGGTGGAAAAAAGGATATCGCTATCCGTGGTTTCGATAGCGCAAATGACATTAAGCGTTGAGTCGCTTGAAAACAACACATCTTTATCCGGATTAACAATATGAAGACCGTTTTTTGTGCATACTGCAATATTGTCGTTACGGCATTTCCGCATGCTGTGGACATATGCATTTTCGAGTATGCTGTCAGTAGGTATCGGGATTTCCGCATCTCCGTTAAATGTATATATTCCCTTTCCCCAGGTTCCGGCCCAAATTTCATCTGTGCCGGATTCATAAAGTAAGGAGAATATGGGTATCCCTTTGAATATTAAATTGATGCTGTCTGCCTCTGCGTCTGAGTCCGGAATCAGGCCAATGCCTGTATCTCGCATGGCAATCCACAGCCGTCCGGATTTATCCTCGGTTAGTGAATATGGATTGTCATTGAGACTCAATGGCTTGTCCCGCAATCCATGTAATTGTGTGTTTCGTGTGCCAAAGAGCAAATTTCCGCGATTACTGCAATATATGCTTCTTACTGTAGCATTAAAAGGGCTGTCGGAATATGGGCAGGATGTAAAGTGAAAAAACGGAGACGAGATAAATGTGGCCAGATATAAAGCTCCATTGAAATTAAACCATAGGCGATTTTCTCTATCGTGATAAAAGGCCCGCAGTCGAGATTCGGTTTTGTTATTTTCGTCAAAAGGGATATGATATGTTATCTGATTATGACGGATAAATACGCCCTGTTCATCCTCACCGCATTGATATGTGGAATTCCTTTTTATCGATGGCTTGCGGATGATATCCATTTTTACTCTGCGGCCTGTTTTAGGGTAAAATGAAAAAAAAGCGCCGGATTCATCTTGATATGCTATGTGGTCTTTGGCTTCTGCCCAAAGATTGTTTATTCTTCCGAGCCGTTGATGGTCCTTTGTTTCTGTGTATGTGCTGAGGGCGTTATTATGCCAACGGCACAGGCCATTCCAGGTGGCAATCCAGATATCTCCGTTCGGGTCTTCGGTTATTGAGTTGATAAGATTGTTTGGCAGACCGTCTGCGACGGTATATCGTTGTAACTGTAGAATATCCCTTGCCATAGTTTCTCGTGTTGGAAAAATGGCAAATGACATGAGTGTTGTTATAAATATTTGTAATAAGCTTTTGAGTTTCACTATTACGATGCAGGATATACGTATCTCGGTGATTGAAAATGATGGATTATTGTACGCAAAATTAGCAAAAAACGAAATATCAGAGGCTGTTTAAAAGTTAAAGTTGTGGCAGATCCGGACAAACACTTAAATCTATTCGGGCAAAAGGGGATAGAATCTCTATGTGACTGCGATGCAAATATTGTTTTGCGGATGAAGGCGCATTCGGCGGCACCAGAGAACTGATGCCGGCGGAAGTGGGGAAAGCGGCGATTGATTTCGTGATTGAACACAGCGCAAATCGGCGCAACATTGAAGTTGACTTTTTTGGCGGAGAACCGCTGATGAATTTCGATGTGGTAAAATCCACGGTGGCATATGCGCGCAGTCGCGAAGAAGAAACGGGCAAACGGTTCCGTTTCACCATCACCACAAACGGGATGCTCCTGACGGACGATATCATGGAGTATATCAATGAAAATATGGTCAATGTGGTGCTGAGCATTGACGGACGAAAAGAAGTCAATGACTGTGTGCGCTGTCGTGTGGACGGAACGGGCAGTTATGCTACGATTGTGCCGAAGTTCCAAAAATTGGCGGAATCGCGCAACCAGGATAATTATTATGTGCGCGGTACGTTCACGCGGTATAATCTGGATTTTGCAAAAGATGTACTGCATCTGGCAGACTTGGGATTCAAACAAACCTCGGTCGAACCGGTTGTGGCACCGTTTGATGTGGACTACGCGTTGCAATATGAAGATATTCCGAAAATTTATGAACAATATGATTTGCTGGCGAAGGAATATATCCGCCGCCGAAAAGCGGGTGAAGGATTCAATTTCTTCCATTTCATGGTGGACTTGGATCAAGGACCTTGTGTTTATAAACGGCTCAGCGGCTGCGGAAGCGGCAGTGAGTATCTGGCAGTGGCACCGAACGGTGATATTTACCCGTGCCATCAATTTGCCGGAAACGAAGAATTTCGGATGGGAAATGTGCTGAAGAAGGAAGAACCCTTCCGCGATGATATCAGTGAAAAATTTGCATCATGCAATGTTTACAGCAAACCGGCATGTCGGGATTGTTGGGCAAAATTCTATTGCAGCGGCGGATGTCCCGCCAACGCACAGCAGTTCAACGGCGATTTGAACAAGCCGTATGATTTGGGCTGTGAATTACAGCGCAAGAGGATTGAGTGTGCCATTATGATGAAGGCAGCCATGGCAGAGTCGGAGGAAGCATAAAAATGAAAAAAAGTAAGGCAATTGCAGTCCTGCTTCTGTTTTTTGTATTGCTGGCAGGTATTACTTTTATAGATGTGAAGGGTATTGACGGTAAGGGAAAAATATCCGCTTCTGATATTACGCTGGGTCTGGATTTGGCAGGCGGTGTCAGCATTACCTACGAGGTAGTGGGCGAAGATACCCCGGATGCCA
>CAZYXN010000007.1:0-18810 GCA_964651105.1 uncultured Muribaculum sp.
AGTCACGCGCATACGTGCGTAAATATAACAATTTAAGAATGTTTAATATCTAATATAATTACGCTGTATTGTGTCTTAGTCATATAAAGACGAAAGCATGGAATACGGTTAGGTATCCATGCTTTGTCGTTATTGCGGATATATTTGCTATTTTTTGAGATAGTCTTTTACGAGGGCAAGAACAGCCGGAGCTGTGAATCCGAACTTCTCGTCAAGAACTTTATATGGCGCTGACGCTCCGAAGTGGTCGAGACCGAACACTTCCCCGTCTCGGCCTACTACTCCTTGAAGAGTCGAAGGCAAGCCGGCAGTCAGTCCGAATACTTTGCCGGAAGTGGGAATAACGCTGTCGCGGTAAGTCTTTGGCTGGCATTCAAACAGGCCGATTGACGGAATTGACACTACTCGCGAGCTGATACCTTCTTTGGCAAGAAGGTCAGCGACTTCCACAAGAAGTGATACTTCCGAGCCGTTGGCGACAAGAGTCACTGCGGGATTTTCTGCGGCAACCACGGTGTAGCCGCCTTTTTCTGCTCCGAGAGCTTCATTATAGCGGTCGCCTGATGCGGCAGGCAGATCGGGAATATTCTGGCGGCTGAGGATGAGCGCGGTGGGAGTTTTGGTATTCTCCATTGCCATTTTCCAACATACCGATGTTTCTGCTGCATCTCCTGGACGTAACACGAGCACGCTTGGTTCGCCTTTGAAATTTTTAAGCTGTTCCATAAGGCGTATTTGCGCTTCCTGTTCTACCGGTTCATGGGTCGGGCCGTCTTCTCCGACGCGGAATGCGTCATGTGTCCAGATATACTTGACCGGAATTTCCATGAGGGCTGCCATTCTGACTGCCGGTTTCATATAATCGGAAAATACAAAGAATGTTCCGCAAGCGCCGATAACGCCTCCGTGAAGCACAAGGCCGTTCATAAGGGCGCCCATTGTGAGTTCCGATACGCCGCAGTGCAGGAAGGCTCCTGAGAAATCACCGTTGGTGAACGGGGTTGTGTTCTTAAGGAATGCGTCGGTCTTGTCTGAGTTT
Source organism: uncultured Muribaculum sp. (assembly GCA_964651105.1). Classification (GTDB taxonomy): domain Bacteria; phylum Bacteroidota; class Bacteroidia; order Bacteroidales; family Muribaculaceae; genus Muribaculum. The sequence continues at coordinate 1,040 of CAZYXN010000007.1, forward strand.
GCAAGGTCAGCCGAAGCGACAATCATGTTCCCGACCTCTTTGGCGAGGGTGTCGAGCACGTCGGCTGAAGCTTGACGTGTTGCTACGCCCGGTTTATGCGCGATGTTTTTCCAGTCGATGGCCGGCAGTTTGTTGGCAAGATAGCTGTCAAGCAGGGCGGCCTTTTCGGGGTTGGCTGCTCTCCAGGCTTTCTCTTCCTCTTTACGTGCTGCTACCTGGGCGCGAAGTGTTTCAGCGCGGTCGGCATACAGTTTCTTGACATCGTCCCAAATGTGGAACGGATCCTTGGGATCGGCGCCGAGGTGTTCGATTGTCTTCTCAAAAGACCCGCCTTTGGACGCGCTGATGGGATTGCCGTGAGTAGAACATTGTCCTTCGAAGCTTTGTCCGTCGGCAGTGACGCAGCCGCGGCCCATTATGGTTTTGCCGATTATAATTGTCGGACGTTTTTTCTCGTTGATGGCTGATTCAAGGGCTTCGGCCATTGCGAGCGGGTCGGTTCCGTCAACTTCAAGCACATTCCAGTTCCATGCGCGATATTTCGCCGCAGTGTCTTCGCGGGTTACGGCAGCGGTTTCCGTGGAAAGCTGGATATCGTTGCTGTCATAGAACATAATGAGGTTGTGGAGTCCAAGGTATCCTGCGAGACGGCCTGCGCCTTGAGAAATTTCTTCTTGCACTCCTCCGTCGGAAATGAATGTGTAGGTCTTATGGGATAGCCAGTCGCCGAAACGGGCTTGCAGGAACCGCTCTGCGATAGCGCATCCCACAGCCATCACGTGACCTTGTCCGAGCGGCCCGGAAGTATTCTCGATGCCTCTCTCTATATGGAGTTCCGGATGGCCCGGAGTGGGACTTCCCCACTGGCGGAATTCTTTTAGTTCTTCAACTGTGAATTTTCCGGTCAATGCGAGTACGGAATAAAGCATCGGCGACATGTGTCCCGGATCAAGGAAGAATCGGTCACGGGCAATCCACGACGGGTTATCAGGATCGGTAACCAGAAAAGACGAATAAAGAACATTGATGAAGTCAGCTCCCCCCATGGCTCCCCCGGGATGGCCTGATTTGGCTTTCTCGACCATTGACACTGCGAGAACGCGGATGTTATCGGCAGCACGTGTCATGAGATTCTTGTCCATTGGTAAATTTATAAGTTTTTTGTTTTAGGTAGTGTTTCGTTTATAATTATTAGAGGTATAATTGATCTTCCTCGTTTACAGGTATGTCGGTGTTGACATTCTTGCATCCTGAGATACCGTAGAAGAGAAGATAGGCGAGCATTGCCACTACGAGCCAGTAAGATGCCATATAGCCTGCGCTTGTTGCGATTGCGTTCTGAATAAGAGGCATTACGCCGCCGCCTACTACCATCATCATGAAGATGCCCGAAGCCTGTGCTGTGTATTTGCCGAGGCCTTCGACTGCGAGGTTGAATATGCCGCCCCACATTACCGAAGTGCAGAGTCCGCATAACACAAGTAATAATGCTTTTGTCGGAACCTGGGCCATAGAGAAGCCGTCAGCGGCGCTGTATGCGGGCATTGACACTCTGATGTCGCTCGGAAGGAAAATGGCGATACATATCAGGATGATAGCGACCGAAGATACGGTTATGAGCTGTACGCGGCTGGAGATTTTGCCTGAAATAACGCTGGATATAAGGCGGCCGCACAACATAAGAAGCCAATAGATGGCTGCCACGCCGCCTGCTACGGCCGTGGCGTTTTCGGTAATGCCTGATGCGGAGCTGTCGCTAAGATAGAAGATGAGCACGCCGGGAATGCCGATTTCGATACCTACATATAGGAATATGCCGATTACGCCAAGCACTGTATGGCGGAAATTCCATGCGCTGTGGGTATATTTCTTTTTAGTTGTTTTGCTGCCGTTATTGAGATGAGGTTCGGGGATTGTGACGGCGCTGATTACGATAAGAGCGAACACAAACACGCCCATGGCGATATAAAGCAGAGGTGCTACATCGCCCATCGAGGTAGTGTCGGTTACTTGTCCGATGAGCATGCCGACGAAAAGCGGAGTGAGGGTGGCTGCAAGCGAATTGAACGAACCGCCTGTTTGTACCAGCTGATTGCCGGTGTTTCCGCCTCCCCCGAGAAGATTAAGCATCGGGTTGACAACAGTGTTGAGCATACATACGCAGAAACCGCAGATGAAAGCTCCGAGAAGATAAATGATGAAGTTGAGGGTTACGACCTGGCCGCTTACAGTGAATACTCCTGTCTCGGCCCCTACGATTCCTGAAACCCATTGGAATATTAATCCGACGAGTCCCACAACCATTGCATAAAGCGCGGTTTTCTTATATCCGATTTTTACAAGCAGATTGCCGGCAGGTATACCCATGAACAGGTATGCGAGGAAGTTCATCATATTGCCGAGCATTCCCGACCATTCATAATTGTTTTTCCAGATGGTGCCAAGTGGCGCTGCGAGGTTTGTGACGAATGAAATCATCGCAAACAGGAAGAACATAGCTACTATAGCTATCACGCGTCCGTTGCTTGATTGTTTTGCTGTTTCCATGACAGTGTTTACAGATTGATAAGAGTTAGTTAGAAATTGTATAATTGGTTAATTGTGTAAAATTAATGAAATTTTTTGTAGAGTTATCCTTTTATGTTAAACAACATGGATTTTAATCGGCATTAATATTCCCGTTCTCCAAAAATAGTGGTACCGATTCTGACCATATTGCTTCCGGTGGCGATTGCAAGCCGATAATCATGACTCATGCCCATGCTTATTGTGTCTAGCGAATCGAGGCTGGTAAGGCTGCGAAGATCGGAAAATGCTGTGGCGATATTGGCGAAGTCTTCCTTGATGCGTGTTTCGTCATCAACATTGCTGGCCATTCCCATAACGCCGCGGATGCGTGTGTTATTCATGGTTTCGAGAACACCCGATGAGGCAAGGGCTTTCAATTCTTCAGGGGAGAAGCCGAATTTGGTATCTTCTTTTGCTACATGGACTTGAAGCAGCACGTCGACTTTGCGTCCGATGCGTGACGCTTCGGAATCGACAAGCCGCAGCAGCCGTTCGGAATCTATGCTGTGGATAAGCGATACATATGGGATTATGGCGCGTACTTTGTTGGTCTGGAGATGGCCTATAAAGTGCCACCTGATATCGTCGGGAAGCTCTTTCGCTTTAGTGACAAGTTCATTGGCTCTGCTTTCTCCGAATTCTCGCTGTCCGTTCTCATAGGCCTCTCTGATGGACTCTGCGGGATGGAACTTCGACACAGCAACAAGCGTCACTCCTTGCGGGAGCGACGCCTTGATTTCATTGATGCGTTGACTTATGGTTGACATATCCTGGCTATGCGTTAGATGATGAGTCGGATGATGAAAGTTTGGCTTTGAACACATCCATAATCGTGGTCTCGGCGATAGAAGCCACTTCAAAATCTGCCATTGTGCCTTTCATGCCCTCCATAAAATTGTCAAGAGCTTCGCGGAAATTGTTGGCCGCTACAAGAATATGGGTAGTGGTCTTTTTCTCGACAGCGGTCTTTTCATCGAGGGTGATGAAATTGACTTTTACATGATACCATTTGTCGGCAGCGTCATTCCAGAATATTTCAGAAATATTAGTGCGTTTTACCGCTGATATTGAGAAGTCGCCTGAAATGAACGGAGTCAGCTCTTCGATTGTGCGGGCTTCTGCTTCCGTAAAACTGAGAGCGTCGACCATATATGGCTCGTTGACTTTCTTTTGAGTTCCGTTTTCCATCATTTTGTCATAACGGACTTTCGTTTCAAACCAGTTGCTCATATTGTTTTGAATATTATGTTTAAAAGTGAGATTTTATTTTTTGTTCAGATAGAGATAAGTGTGTACGCACCCTACGAAAACGGCTCCTCCGACAATATTGCCTAAAGTTGCCGGAAGAAGATTTTTCCAGGCCATGTCCCATGTGGAGATATCGGCGCCTTCGAGGATGCCGCAGGGGATAAAAAACATGTTGGCGATGGAATGTTCGTAGCCGAGAGCGACAAACGCCATTACCGGAAACCAGCATCCAAACATTTTTGCTCCGCTGCTTTTCGCCGACATTGCAAGCCATATGGCAAGGCATACGCACCAGTTGGCACCGATTCCTTTAAGAAATACTACTCCCCATGGCATCGATACTTTGGCGGTGGCTATATTGATAATAGCGCTGTGGTATGGTTCCGGGGCTGTCAAGCCGGTCAGGTACACAAGGAAATATACGAATAGCAAGGCTCCGAGAAAATTGCCGATCCATACCAGAGCCCAGTTAAGCAACACATCTTTTACGGAACATTGCTTTGTCATAAGCGGGGGTATCAGCAGCGCGTTATTGCCGGTAAACAGTTCGGCTCCAAGCACGACTACTAAAATTAGTCCGATAGGAAACGCGGCTCCGCTCAGTAATTTCTGGAGACCGGGGTTGGCAGCGGTTATTTCCGGGAAACCATAGCCCAACGTCAGGGACAGAATCCCTCCGAATGCAATGTAAATACCGGCCAAAACTGTCAGCAACACAAACCGATTGAAACCGCATGAACGCAGACTTAGTTTTTTCGTGCCTGCCGACAGGGCGTTTTCGATTACTTCCGACGGAGTTTTTGTCGCCATATCGTTTACAAGGATTCGAGGATTCGTTTTAATACGACTTCGGCCGATATTTCCCGGTTGGCCGCTTCCGGAATGACGAGTGAGCGCGGGCCTTCGATAACCTCGTCACTTACAATCATGTTGCGTCTCACGGGAAGGCAGTGCATGAAATAGGCATTGTTGGTAAGAGCCATTTTTTCAGCTGTGACAGTCCATGATCTGTCGGTAGATAATACTTTGCCGTAATTGGGGTCGGCATATGCGCTCCAGTTTTTGGCATATACGAAGTCGGCGCCTTCAAGCGCTTTGTTCTGATCGTATTCTACTCGTGCGTTTCCGACAAACTCAGGCGCGAGCTCATAACCGTGAGGATGAGTGATTACAAACTCATATCCGGCGGCGTTCATCCATTCTGCGAATGAGTTTGGCACCGCCTGGGGAAGAGATTTAGGATGAGGTGCCCAGGTCATGACGACTTTAGGCCGTTCTGTCGTTTTGTATTCTTCTATCGTGATGAGGTCGGCGAAAGATTGCAGAGGATGACGTGTGGCTGCTTCCATCGAGAATACGGGTCGTCCAGAATACCTGATGAACTGGTTTATTATTTTTTCCTCGTAATCGTCGGTTTTTGACTGGAACTGGGCGAATGACCTCACTCCGATAATGTCGCAATAGCATCCCATTACAGGGATTGCCTCAAGCAAATGTTCCGGTTTGTCTCCGTCCATGATTACTCCGCGTTCTGTTTCAAGTTTCCATGCCCCTTGGTTTACATCGAGCACTATGACGTTCATGCCAAGATTCATGGCTGCTTTCTGGGTGCTCAGACGGGTGCGTAAGGATGAGTTGAAGAAAATCATGAGCAGTGTCTTGTTTTCTCCAAGGTGCTTGTACGCGAATTTATTGGCTTTGACTTCGAGAGCCTCTTTTACGGCAGCGTTAAGGTCGCCGATATCTGTTACGTTAGTGAAATTTTTCATCGTTGTTTCAAAATATTGTGCAAGTTACTTAATAATTTCGAGATACGCATATTTTTATTGCCCGATTGTGTCTGAAATGCTGACAAAAATTATTAATTTTGTTTTACTAAACTGGCATTTTTAACAATTCTTGATGGCTAAATCTCTTGGCCGTAAGGCTGTTTCAGGAACTCTTTGGACTACTGCCGACCGATTGGTGTCGATGGCGCTTCAATTTGCGGTCAATCTTGTATTGGCATGGGTTCTTGTGCCGGAGGATTACGGAGTTGTGGGAGTGCTTGCCATTTTTATTGCAATAAGCAATACATTGATTGACGGCGGTTTCGCTTCGGCGTTAATTCAGCACAAGAATCCTACACAGGAGGATTACTCTACCATATTCTTTTGGAATTTTGGATTTTCGGTATTGTGCTATCTCATATTGTTTCTCATATCTCCGCTTGTGGCTCTGTTTTTTAGATTGCCTGTGCTTGAGAGCGTTTTGAGAGTTATAGGACTTGGGCTTATTGCCAGTGCTTTGGGACAGGTTCAGATAGTAAGGCTGAAGAAAAATCTTGAATTCGGTACAATAGCTGTCGTGAATCTTACGAGTTATATATTTGCCGCCGCCATAGGTGTTTATATGGCATACCATGGGTTTGCCTATTGGAGTCTTGTGGCGATGACTGTGGCCAATCAGGCGGTCATGACATTATTGTATTGGATTGTGGCGAAATGGAGGCCGTCGCTGAAATTCTCCGTAAAGTCATTCAGGATGTTGTTCAATTATGGCGGTTATCTTCTTGCTGCCGGATTTCTGCAGGAGGCATGCAAACATTTGCAGGGAGTCATAATCGGAAAGCGTTTCTCGGAATCTCAATTGGGACTTTATACTCAGGCATCAAAGCTTGATCAGGTCACTTCCTATGCCATACCGCAGGTATTGGTGCAGGTCTTGTTTCCGTTGTTTTCCACTCTTCAGGATGAAAAGGAGAGGCTTAGGGAAATGATGGAAATTGGAATCCGGGTGATTGCCGCCGTAGTCTTTCCGTTGCTTATATTGCTGATAATAGTTGCTGACCCGTTGGTTCTTGCTCTTTATCATGAGCCATGGTTGCCATGTGTGCCATATTTCCGTATTTTATGTGTTGGTGGTGTGTTTGCATGTCTGCAGAACATCAATTTCTACGCGGTTGCCGCATGTGGTTATAGCAGAGTCCTTTTTCGGTGGAGTTTTTATAAATGGGGGATGCTTGTTGCCTTGATGCTTGTCGGAATGTTTTTCGGGATGCGTGGACTGATGTGGTCTATAGTCATTAGCAATCTAAACATTTATGCAGTCAATGCGGCGCTTGCGCGTAAATATGTGGGATTCTCGTTGCTGAGACAGTTTAGGGCTGTATTGCCGCCATTAATGGCAGGAGCTGTTCCGGCGGTTATAGTGTTTTGTCTTGATGTGGATTGGCTCGTTGAAGCAATCATTTATGCTGCGATTTATGTTGCAATCGTATTTTTGACGAGAATGAGGGTCGTCAAGGATATTAAGTTTATAATATCAAGATTCATGAATAAAAAATAGTCAGGAACCAAGTGGCTCCTGACTGAATATAGGGAGGTTATCCGTGGTCTATCGGTTGGAATACATGTCGTCGTAGTATTGCTGATATGCCCCTGATGTGATATGATCCATCCAGTCCTGATGGTCAAGATACCAGCGTACGGTTTTTTCAATGCCTTCCTCGAATTGAAGCGACGGTTCCCATCCGAGTTCACGTTGAAGTTTGCGTGAATCGATGGCGTAACGCATGTCGTGTCCGAGTCGGTCGGTGACATATGTGATCAGATGGTCGCTATGTCCTTCCGGATTGCCAAGCAGACGGTCGACTGTTTTGATGATGACCTTAATTAGGTCAATGTTTTTCCATTCGTTAAACCCGCCGATATTATATGTCTCGGCAATTTTCCCTTTATGGAAAATTAGGTCTATGGCACGTGCGTGGTCTTCGACAAACAGCCAATCGCGTACATTTTCGCCTTTGCCATATACAGGCAGCGGCTTTCCGTGGATTAGTTTTTCCGGGAATTGGTAAGGCCCGTAGTTGTTGGAACAATTCGTCACAAGTGTAGGCATTCCGTAGGTGTCGTGGTAAGCTCTTACGAAATGATCGGATGAAGCTTTGGACGCGGAATATGGGCTGTGGGGATTATATTTTGTCGTTTCAAGGAAAAATTCTGTTCCGAAAGCCAGATGATGTTCTGTCGATGACGCTGTTGTGGTGAACGGTGATTCGACACCATCGGGATTGGTCAGCTCCAGAGCTCCGTATACTTCATCGGTGGAAATATGGTAGAATAGTTTCCCGTCATATTTTTCGGGAAGAGTGTCCCAATATTCCTTGGCTGCCTGAAGCAATGCGAGTGTTCCCATTACATTGGTGCGGGCAAATGTGAACGGGTCTTTTATCGAACGGTCTACATGGCTTTCTGCAGCAAGATGTATGATGCCGTCAATTTTATTGTCCGTGATGATTCGGCGCATTTCGTCGAGGTCGGAGATATCCGCTTTTATGAAAGTGTAGTTAGGCTTGTCTTCAATGTCCTTGAGGTTGGCGAGATTGCCGGCATATGTCAATTTATCGAGATTGAAGATGTGGTAATCAGCATATTTGTTTACGAATAAACGTACAACGTGACTGCCTATGAATCCGGCTCCGCCGGTGATTAATATATTTCGTTTGCTGGTCATATTTTTTTGTCTGATTGATTATGCGAAATTTTCCAGGTTGTTAAGGCATCGAGCCAATGAGTCGACCCAATATGGAATTTTGACTCCGAATGTTTTTTTGATTTTTGTCTTGTCAAGCACAGAGTAGGAGGGCCTGGTCACTTTTGAAGGAAATTCGTCGGAACGGCAAGGCTGCACATTGCAGTCAAGATGTTCTGTGAAATCTATGATATGCATGGTAAGGTCATACCATGAGCAAACCCCCTCGTTAGAATAATGATATATTCCTTCGTTGCCTTCATATTTGCGATTTTCGATAATGTCAAAAATCGTGTCTGCGAGGTTCTGTGCGTATGTCGGTGAGCCAATTTGGTCGACCACCACTTTCAATTCAGGTTTTGTGGCGGTGAGATTAAGCATTGTCTTGACAAAGTTCTTCCCGTATTCGCTATATAACCACGCTGTACGGAAAATAAGAGCTTTGCAGTTGACATCGCTGATAGCTTGTTCTCCATGCAACTTTGTGATGCCGTAAACACCGATAGGGCTTACTGGATTCTCTTCGGTCAAAGGTGTGTTTACAATATCCCCGCCAAACACATAGTCAGTAGATATGTGAAATAGAGTTCCGTCTACCGCTTTTATCGCTTCGGCAAGATTGCGGACAGCTCCGGCGTTGAGCTTTTCGGCAAACTCGATATCATCCTCCGCTTTGTCCACATTAGTGTATGCGGCGCAATTGATGATGATATCGATATTGTTATCTTTTACCATTTTATTTACCGCTTCTTTGTCAGTTATGTCAAGTTCGGCGACATCGGTGAAAATGTAATTGTCTTTTGTGTTGAGAGCTGAATTGCGGAAACAACATCCCAATTGCCCGTTAGCTCCGGTTACGAGTATATTCATAATTTCTAATATTCGAATGGAGAATCAAAATCTTTCAGCAAAGGATGCTTTGTGTCTTTTTCGCTTAAAATAGCGTCTGCGTTGTCTATCTGCCAGTCAATGTCCAATGAGTCGTCGGATATTGAAATGCCGCCATCAGCTTCCGGATGGTAATAGTTGTCACACTTGTATTGAAATACAGCTACATCCGACAATACGGCAAATCCGTGGGCAAAACCACGGGGAACAAAGAATTGGCGGTGGTTGTCCTCGCTCAGTTCGACTGCGACATGTCGGCCGTAGGTGGGAGAGCCTTTACGGATATCTACAGCGACATCAAGCACTCGTCCTTTTACGCAACGCACAAGTTTGGCCTGTGTGAAAGGTGGACGTTGAAAATGAAGACCGCGCATAACTCCGCGTGTCGACATGGATTCATTGTCCTGTACAAAATCGACGGGATATATTTTTTCATCAAATTCCTTTTTAGAGTAGCTTTCAAAAAAATATCCTCTCGCGTCATTGAATATACGGGGTTCAATGATGACAACTCCGTCAATGTCGGTTTTGGTAACGTTCATATTTAATCGAGATTTTTTTCTCCTGTTCGTTCAACTTCTTCTACTACTTTGAGAAGGTATTGTCCGTATTGGTTCTTTAGCATTGGTTTGGCAAGTTCACGCATTTTATCGGAATTAATCCATCCTTGGCGATAAGCTATCCCCTCAAGACATGCGATTTTCAGACCCTGACGTTTTTCAAGGACTTCCACATATATTGACGCATCGGCAAGTGAGTCATGTGTTCCGGTGTCAAGCCAAGCGAAGCCTCTTGGAAGAGTCTGCACTTTCAGTTCCCCGTCTTTTAAAAATTCCTGATTGACGGTGGTTATTTCAAGTTCGCCTCTTGCTGACGGTTTTATGGAGTGAGCTATTTTTACAACTTTGTTAGGATAAAAATATAGTCCTACCACGGCATAATTGCTTTTCGGATGTTTCGGCTTTTCTTCAATCGACAGGCAATTGCCATCTTCATCAAATTCTGCGACTCCATATCTCTCAGGATCATCAACCCAATAACCGAATACAGTGGCTTTGGATGATTCTTCAACCGTTTTAACCGCATCTTTAAGGATAGACGAGAATCCTGCCCCATGAAATATATTGTCTCCTAATACAAGACATACAGAATCGTCACCTATAAAATCCCTTCCGATAATGAATGCTTGGGCTAAGCCGTCAGGCGACGGTTGCTCGGCGTATTGCAGGTTGATGCCGTAATCAGAACCGTCACCAAGAAGGCGTTTGAATCCGGGCAAATCTTGTGGTGTCGATATAACCAGAATATCCCTTATTCCGGCAAGCATGAGTGCTGAAATAGGATAATATACCATAGGTTTGTCGAAAATGGGCAACAATTGTTTGCTTACTCCTTTGGTTATAGGATATAGTCTGGTTCCTGAGCCCCCTGCCAATACAATTCCTTTCATAATATTTAATTTCGTGGAAGAATAATTATTAGCTAAAAATTTTTGCAAATATAAAAATAAAACTCTGGAAATGCAATTGTTGATTAATTTATTGTGGTATATGGGTCATGGATGAATCTTCTTCCAGAAGGTTGATTTCGTCAAGTACTGAATAGGCGATTGTTTTTGTTTGAGGATGGTCGAGTTTGAATTCCGCTGAGGCATAAGCCTTGGCTTTTTCGGTTTCGTGGGAAAGGAAATTCAAAACAAGCCGTAAGCCTGTATAGCGATTCATAGGACGTTGAGATACCATGAGTTTGTCAACCAGTTCGATGGCAAAAGGCGTGCGGCGTAATAGTTTCATACACAGAATGTCGGCAACTTCAGGAGATTCATTTTCCGTAACCCATTTTTCCGCCTCCGGTAATGTTAGTTTTTCCGATGGATAAATCATTGGCGCGAGAAGTTGACATTCGCGGGATGTCGAGTTGCGACGTAATTCCTCGGCGATCTCAACCGATTTCGGTATATCGTTGGATATTTCTATAATCTGCGGTAGGTTGAGTCCGAAAATGACTTTAAATGGCGAGCCGGAATGGCGTAATGAGTCGGCAAGCATTCCGTTGCGCATGGCATAAAGGCGTTGTTTGATTTCTGGTAATGATGTAATCATTGCTATTAAGAGGTTGCATGACTTGATAAAAAGGGACGCACGAACCGTGCGTCCCTACATTGTGATGTTGTCTTATGATTACTTAACGAGCACTTTTGTGGTTTTATTGCCCTGACGGCGGATGTAAAGGCCGGGAGCGTCACCGTTGACACGGATACCGCGCAGGTCGTAGTATTCAACCGGAGCATCGTTGTCGGCATCGATAGATTCGATTCCTGCCGACTTGATGTTGAGTTCGGCAGTCTTAAGCGTCAGGCTGCTGAAGTCGGCGTTAGTCATTGTGCAGACAGCTTTTTCAGAGTCCTTGAGGAATGTGAACACGCCGTTGGCGACAGTGTAGTCGGTACCTTCAACAAGATCGGTCTCGCCGTCCTTCCAAGCGAATGCAGTGGCGGTTGTTCCAACCATAGCCTGAGATGACAGGTCTACTTTTCCGTCAACAACAGCTACTTCCATGGCTGCTTGAGGTGAATAGGTAAGGCTGTTCCATGCAGCCGGCAGGGTTGCGAATGTGAAGCAGTTGTTGGATACATTGAGTGTTCCTGTCATACCTTCCGGAATTTTGATTGAGGTCAATTTATTACCGGGCAAGTATAATGAGGCGGTCTTGCTGATTCCTGAAGCGTCGATAGACGTGAGTTTGTTGTAATTGAGGCTTATAGTGGTTGCGGTTGTCGGCTTGCTAAGATCTACGCTTTCAATATCATTTCCAATGAGACGGATTGTCTCAACGGTGCCGACTTTTGTGAAGTCAACGCTTATGCCGGTATAGTTGGCGACAAACTCGGTAAGAGCAGGGTATTTGGTGAGATCGATAACTGGTTTGTTTTCACCAAAAGCTCTGGCGTTATTCATTGCGTTATTGCTTAAATCAAGGTCCTCCAATTTTGGAAGGTCATAATCGAACGACGTGATTTTGTTAGATTGAAGCTCAATGCGTTTCAGTTCCTTGTTCTTTGAGAGATCCAGGGCTGAAATAAGTCCTTGGTTCAGAACCAATGTACTGAGCTTTGTAAGAGCGGAAAGGTTGATGCTTTCAATCTGAAGATTCTCAAACTTCTCAGTGACGAAACTGTAACCGGCTGTTGAATAGAAGTATGTGATAGCTTCCGGATCGCCGTAAATTTTTATAGTCTTGCCTTTAGGCGCTGATGAAATTGGACCCCATGTGTCGTCAGTAACCATGTGTGGGCCATCCTTTACGCCATCGCCCCAATCTATATATACATTTGAGCTTCCTCCGTCGGCAGTTGCTAAAGTAAATGTTGCAGGAATATTTTCAACTAATTTTACATCGAACGACATTATTAGAGGCATCAGATTGGGTGATGTCAATTTGTCGGTAGTAAGAGTCAGCCCGGGAAACGCCGAGTTGGTTATTTCGCAGAATACATCCTGAATATCTTTGGTGAATGTGAATTTACCATCAGTCATGGTGTAGTCATTGATGGTGTTGTCGCCCGATTTCCATACGAAAACAGATTCGATTTCTCCTACTTTTGCCTGAGATGAAAGATCGACGATATTGTCTCCGCTGATTGATGTGTTCAGTGCAGCCTGAGGGGCAAATACATAATTTGTAGCAGTTGCAGTAGGATTAATTGGTAGGGTCGCAAATGTGAAAGCGTTATTTTTGATTTGAAGTCGAGTCATGTTTGCCGGAACCTTGATTGATTCAAGATTATTGTTGTTGGCAAAGACAATAGCCTTCGATGCCATTTTAGATAAATCAAGAGTCGTAAACTGGTTCCATTGAGCATTCAATGTGGCAAGTTTTGTATGATTAGTCAAATCGATTGATGACAGTTTGCTGCCGTTGATATTGAGAGTCTTGATATTTAGATTCTTTGAAATATCGAATTCTTCAAACTGGAACCATGAAATCATTCTCAGTTTAGAGTTTCCGTTGACATTAAGAGTCTGAAGGTTTGGTGCGGCAGCCCAGTTGGAGCCTAATACTTCGTTTGAGCCTGTTGTGTTTGTTCCGGTGTTGATGTCAAATGTATTCGACACATCAATTGTTACCAATGCCTCGGCGGAAGAAGGAAGCGTGAGCTTTTCCAATGCATTGTTGCCAGCTTTTAACGTTGTTATATTTGAGCAATTAGATAAATCTAAAGCAGTTAAGGCATTTGTGGGAACTTCGATAACCTTTACATTTGTAAGAGCGGAAACATCTAATGTTTTAATTTTAGTTTCTTCTCCGGAGTTTTTGTCCCAAGATAAGTCGACATTTGTAATTGTTTCAGGACTAATGCCGTATACAGTTATTGTTCCTCCTGCAATAGTTCCTGAAATTTTAGTATTTGTCCAATTTGTATCGTAATCTCCAAGAACGATCGCTGAGGATAATGTCCCGTTTCCCCAATCGACTTGGATTGATTGTCCGCCAGTTGCAGACATTTCAAATGACATGGATTTTCCTGCAGCATCCTGAGCTACTGTGAACGACAGGATTTTTTTAGCATCTTGCGCGCTTAGCGAGACTGCGCTCGCTAATACAATGCTTGCAAGCATTGTTCGAGTAAAATTTACTTTCATAAGCAAAGAAATTATGATAATTTAAATATTTCGCAAATATAAGATTATTATCGCAATAATCAATATTTGCGCTTAAAAAAGTAATCAGATGACAGGAAAATGTTGCAGAATGTGATATTTGTGTTAATATCGTTTGCATTTTTATTGGAGACATGATTTTGAGAAATATGTCAAAAAAGTATATGGAAATATCTTTTCCGACAAATTGACCAATAATTGATGAAAACTGACTGAAAAAAGCAATTTAATCCAAAACCTTTTATCGGTATATTAAGTTATATTTGCAAAGGAATTAATCAATAACCAAAACGAGGGTATCACTATGCGTTTTTCATTAACAGGAATTTTGCTCGGCGCAGGATTAATGTCAACGGTGTCATTGTCTTGTTATTCCCGGCCTATGGGAGATAATCAGACCGTGACGCTTGATTCGTGTCGTGCGATGGCTGTGCGCAATAACAAGCAGATGCTTATCGCTTCAGAGCGGATAAAGGCTGCCGGTTATCAGAAGAAAGAGGCGTTTGCCGCTTATTTGCCCGCGATTGACTTTGCGGGAGGATATACTTATAATCAGAAGAGCATATCGGTATTTGATTCCGACCAGTTTCTGCCGGTAAAGACATTTGACGGCAACGGATATGTTTTCAATCTTGTTACCGGGCCTGACGGGACACCTATAAAGGGCCCAGGCGGCCAATATATACCTAAAGAGGTGGCATATCTTCCGAAAGACGCGCTTTCCTACGATATTCACAATGTGTTTTTCGGAGCAGTGACTCTTACCCAGCCTGTATATATGGGAGGGAAGATTGTGGCAATGAACAAGATAACAAAATATGCCGAGGAATTGGCGCGGCAGCTTCATGCCAATGGAGCCGAGGATGTTATTTATGCCGTGGATGCTGCTTACTGGGAAGTCGTTTCTCTTGAGGCAAAGCGGAGGCTTGCTGTCAGCTATGTGGCGCTCCTGGACACTCTTCACCGTCAAGTAAAATCAATGGTAGATGTAGGGGTGGCTACAAAAGCCGACCAATTGAGCGTTGATGTCAAGCTCAATTCCGCCAACGTCGACTTGACCAAGGTTGAAAACGGGCTTGTGCTTTGTCGGATGGCTTTGGCCGAGTTGTGCGGCTTGCCGGTCAATACGGAAATGACTCTCGCCGACGAGGGAGCTCCGGAGGTTGACATGTCGCCTGTGCCTACCAGTTTTAATATGAACGACATTTATGCCAACCGCCATGACTTGCATGCCCTTGAACTTGGAAAGAAGATTACCGAACAACAGAGTAAGGTGGCATTGTCGTCGATGTTGCCCAATCTTGCGGTAGTAGGAGCCTATTCATTTTCCAATCCCAATATGTTTGACGGTTTTGAGAAAAAATTTAACGGAGCATTTTCTATCGGCGCTGTGCTTAAGATACCTATTTGGCACTGGGGAGGCAATTATAATAAGTACAAGGCCGCCAAAACCGAGGCCAATATCATGAGCCTCCGGATTGATGATGCGAAGGAGCTTATAAATCTGCAAGTGAGTCAGGCGGCGTTCAAGACCAACGAGGCGTTGAAGACATATATAGCGACTCGCTCTAATATTGCAAGCGCGGATGAGAATCTGCGCACGGCTCAACTGGCGTTCAAAGAAGGGGTTGCCACTACCGACAATGTTATGGAAGCCCAGACGGCATGGCTCAAAGCTCATTCCGAAAATGTGGATGCGGAGATTGACGTGAATCTCTGCCGCGTATATCTGTCTAAAGTCCTTGGTTCGATGGACTATAATTATTGATTAAATAAAATTAACCTCATTATGGCAAACATAGATAACACTTCATCCAGTCAGGTGACAGTCAAGAAGGATTCAGCCTTGATTGCGACGCTCGTAATTGTTGTTGTGGTAGTCGCGTTGATCGCTCTTATCGGATTTCTGTTTTTGAAACCGGCGCCCGAGATTGTAGAGGGGCAGGCTGATGCCACGTCAGTGAAAATTTCAGGTAAATTGCCCGGACGCGTAATGGAGATTTTCGTGGAAGAGGGTCAGGATGTCAAAGCGGGTGACACGCTTATCCACATACACTCGTCGCTTGCTGACGCCAAACTTTATCAGGCAGAGGCTATGAAGGCCGCGACTGCCGCTCAAAATAAGAAAATAGACGCCGGAACCCGCAAACAGATTGTTCAAAGCGCTTATGATTTGTGGCAACAGGCTGTCGCCGGCCGCACTATTGCCGAAAAGACATATAACCGAATGGAATCCCTGTTTAAACAGGACGTGATTTCCGCACAGAAACGCGATGAAGCCAAAGCCGCTTATGATGCCGCTGTCGCAGCGGAGAATGCGGCGAAGAGCCAATATACGATGGCTAAAGAAGGCGCGCAGCGTGAGGATAAAGAGAGTGCCCGCGCTCTTGTCGATGCCGCAAAAGGAGGAATAATGGAAGTGGAAGCCCTTCTTCAGGATCAGTATCTGACTGCTCCGGCCGACGGACAGATTGATGTGGTTTATCCTCACGTTGGCGAGCTTGTGTCTCTTGGGGCTCCGCTTATGAGTCTGTTGAAAATCCAGGATAAATGGGTTACTTTCAATGTTCGTGAAGAGAAACTCAACAATCTTCCGATGGGCAAAAAAATAGATATAATGATTCCGGCTCTTGACAAAAAGAAAATCCAGGCCGAAGTTTATTATATACGGAATATGGGTACGTACGCTACCTGGCGTTCCACCAAAGCTACGGGAGAATGGGACAGCCGCACGTTCCAGATTAAGGCCAGACCGCTCGAAGATGTTCCCGGTCTTCGTCCTGGCATGTCGATAATATATCTTGACGGTGATGAATAGCAAATCAGGCATAGCAAACTCATTGATTGACGGAGTAAGGCAACTCGTCAGCCGCCCCATTTACCTGTTGGTGATGGTCGTGGTGCCGTTGTTTTCGACGTTTTTCTTTGTCGATTTGATGAATGAGGGAATTCCGGTGCGGAGTCCTGCCGCAATAGTGGATCTGGATGATACTCCGGTGTCACGCAATGTCGTTCGTAATCTTGGGGCGGCCCAGCTTACCGATTTGCGATACAAGCCGTCAAGCTATGCCGATGCCATGGATTTGCTTAAAGAAGGGAAGATTTTCGGCTTCTTTATGATTCCGCGCGGATTTCAGTCTGATGCGGAAAGCGGTCGGGAGACAACTATCACTTATTATTCCAACATGGCATATTTCGTGCCGGGCACATTATCGTTTAAAGCTTTCAAGCAGACGGCGGTTACGACTTCGGGCGGCATAGCGATGACTACCTTGGTGAGTTCAGGCATAGACCAGTCTCTTGTCAGCAGTCTTTTACAGCCGGTGACGATTCAGGAACATTGTATAGGCAATCCGTGGCTCAATTATTCAATATATTTGTCCAATTCGTTTCTGCCTTGTCTTCTTGAATTGATAATATTCCAGATAACCGCATTCTCCATTTTGCAGGAGGTCAAGCGTGGAACTTCGATTCAATGGATTAAAGACGCAGGCGGCTCTATCGTCATGGCATGTTTCGGTAAGCTGGCCGTGCAGTTTGTCATATTCTCGCTTGTAGGGCTTGCAATGCAGGGTATTCTTTATGGATTCTGCGGATTCCCATTGAACGGAAGCGTTGCGGCGATGGTTGCGGCGATGCTTTTGCTTGTCGCGTCAAGTCAGGCATTCGCTCTGTTCATTGTCGCTGTGATACCTAATCTTCGTTTCGCTCTTTCTATTCTGTCGCTGACGGGTATTCTTGCATTTTCAATTGCGGCATTTTCGTTTCCGGTTGAGAATATGTATCCTGAGGTAGGCATTTTTTCCTATCTGATTCCGGTACGATATTATTTCTTGATTTATATAAACGTGGCGCTTAACGGCTATGAGCTGTATTATTGCCGTTGGGATTTTA
>CAZYXN010000007.1:18820-42600 GCA_964651105.1 uncultured Muribaculum sp.
TTCTCCTTCCGCTGACCATGTTGTGGAAGCTTAAGCATTACAGTTTGCGTCCGGTCTATATTCCATAATGATTTCGTTATGATAAAACGCTGGTTTAAAACTTTGATTACTGAATGGGGCGTATGTTTCCGGCATATCTTTCATGATGAAGGGGTGTTGTTGTTTTTCATCGCTCTTCCGTTGGCCTACCCGGTAGTGTATACATTGATATACAATCCGGAGCTGGTAAAGAATGTGCCTCTGGCGATTGTGGACAACAGCCGCACATCTGACAGCCGCACGCTCGTCAGGATGATAGACGCCGATGAATACACGGCGGTCTACGGGTATGCGACGGATCTTCAGGAAGCCCGGCGATGGATGAAGGAAAAGAAAGTTTATGGCATAGTCGAGATTCCTTATGATTATGCCAATCGCATCGGACGCTCCGAGCAGACTGTCTTGCCGTTATACTGCGATATGAGCCTGTTGCTGCGGTATCGAAGTATTCTTTTCGCAATGACTGATATTCAGCTCGCTCTCGGAGCCGATATCCGCACTAATACGATCAATGGTTCTCCGGTGGCATTTCCGGCTCAGGCAATAGGCGCGACCGTAGATACCGAAGCGTATTTTCTCGGGAATCCCGCTCAGGGATTTGCGTCGTTTATCATGATTGGAATTGTAGTGCTCATTCTTCAGCAAAGCATAGTGCTTGGAATGCTGATGCTGGGTGGCGGTTCCAATGAACGCCGAAGGGTAAACCGGGGAATCGACCCGGATGAGCCCGACGGCCCGATGTCGGCAATTGTTCTTGCCCGTACGTTATGTATGACGACAATATATATGCCCCTTGTGATATATATGATGCATTTTATTCCTGAAATGTTCCAGTTGCCACATTATGGAAGTCCGTGGCAGTATCTTCCGTTTATGTTTGTGCTGGTTCTCGCTTCGGGATTCATGGGACAAATGCTTGCCCCGTTGGTTACGGAAAGGGAAAGTTCGTTTTTAGTGTTTGTTTTCACGTCGGTACTATACCTGTTCCTGTCAGGATTGACATGGCCGAGATCCTCAATGTCTGACGGGTGGTATGTATTTGGCAGTCTTGTTCCGGCCACATGGGGTGTTGACGGTTTTATTCAGATCAACAGCAATTCCGCCGCTCTGAAGCAGGTGGCCCCGAATTATCTGATGATGTGGTGTCTGACGATAGCCTATTACATTATTGCCGTCGCTGTGGGAAAACTCCATAATGCTCATTCGCTTAAACATTATGAAATTCCGGCTGAGCCTTAATTGTCGCGGCTCATATTTCCCTGTGCAGATTGCAGCGGCAGAATAAATAGGAATCGCGCTCCCTTTGTATACGTTGAGTCGACTTTTACATCTCCTTTTAGCAAATCGGCGATGAGCCGGCATATGTGCAATCCCAATCCGGTTCCGGTAGAGAACTGGTTGAGCTTGACAAATCGCTCGAATATCACTTCGTGTTTGTCTGACGGAATACCTATTCCCGTATCCGTTACAGAGAATACTACCTCCGATTTATCGGTGTTGATTCTGTATGAAAGGACTATGCTCCCTTGTTCAGTGAATTTTACGGCGTTGATCAGGTAGTTTGTCAAAACCTGCTCCACGCGGATACGGTCGGTGTACATCAGGACATCATCTTCGGGAGCGTCAAAATACATCTTGACTCCGGGAGCCACTTTATGCGCTATGGTGCTGATCACATTGATGCATATCTCATTGAGCGATTCGGTGTGGTAGGAGACTTTCATCTCCCCGGTTTCAAGCTGGGAGATGTCGATAATATCGGTAATGACCGTGTGCAGGATGTCATTGTTTTCAGCAATGATTTTTGTATAACGCTCCATGTCTTTGCGTTTTTCTTCCGGCACTGAGTCGGCGATTAACTGAGAAAATCCTACGATGGCATTGAGGGGAGTAAGAATTTCATGACGCATATTCTGAATGAATTGCGTTTTTAAGCGGTTGGCGTTTTCCGCTTCATCACAGGCCGTCATGATTTCCTGTTGGGCGGCAAGCAAAGACTGTTTTTCCTCTTTCAGTTTTACTTGTGATTTTAGAAGCGCTTTCGACAGATTTTTCTGTTTGCGGTACATCATGTAAGTGAACACGAGAAATATAGCCAGAAGGATGCCTGCGATGGCGGAGCCGATGATGATATTGCGGTTTATCGATTGCTCTATTTCATGGTTTTCGTGTTGTAGGGCCGCCGACTCTCTTCTCAAAGATTCCACATCATATAATATCTGGAGTTCCTGAACTTTTGAATCGGATTGCGCGGCCATGAGTTCTTCGAGATATTCGTTATATGCTTCCAGCGATGCTAAAAGAGTTTCTTTATCTCCGGTCTTTCTGGCTGCTTCAATCGTGTATTTTAGGTAGAACGGGCGGTATCGTTCATCAATCATGGCTTCTTTATGCCGTTTAAGAATAGGCAATACTTTCGCATATTCTTTTCGTGCCATGAGGTAGAAAATAGTAGGACGTTCTGTCGTTTCAAAGTCCCGTCTGACATCGGAGTTCCTCTGTACAATGTCAAGAATTCTGGAATAATTATCCTCAACTTCTTCAGGAGAAAGATTCTCAAAATTATTTAACATGCGCACTCGGCAGATGTATTCGTTTGAGTCATAGTTTTTGAAAACTCTTCCTGTTTTAATATACTTTGCCTGAAGATCGTCGATAATTTCAAGAAGTTTTTTGTCGGCGGCAATAGCCCGTATTTTGTCATTTTTCAGAGTTGACAATATCGCTTGTCGTGAATAGAACAGGTTTTTGAGCGGAGTGCTGTTGCGTTGCGGCAATTCCTGGATAAGCCCTTCGAGCTCGTTGAGATATTTTGGATATAGTTCGCCTTCAGGAATATATGTGAGGCATAGGCACAATGAGTATAATTTTTCAATGCGGGTATATATGTTGTCATTGTTGCCGTCATCATAATCTTTTATAAGCGACTGTATTATCTCACTGCGTTTTTCAATTGGCACTGACTTTATACGATATGACAGCCCGATAAGGCGTATGAATAATATTGTCTGTTTCTGGTCGTCTGATTTTGGCAGCTTCATAGCCTCCTCTTCAAATATTCGCAACATTGAGTCGGAAGTAAGGTAGAGGTTGGCATTATTGCGAAGCATGTCGAGTTGAATCGAATCATTGTTGATTCGTTTAGCGACACCGATGAGTTTTCGGGAATAGCTGTATTTTTCTGCCCGAGGAACGATATCATATAGGTTATATAGAAGCCGTATGCTGTCTTTTTGTGTCGTGGTTCGTGACAATTCGATAT
This sequence comes from uncultured Muribaculum sp., assembly GCA_964651105.1. Lineage (GTDB taxonomy): Bacteria > Bacteroidota > Bacteroidia > Bacteroidales > Muribaculaceae > Muribaculum. The sequence continues at coordinate 22,122 of CAZYXN010000007.1, forward strand.
TTAGGCTGTCTATAGTGGTAAGACTTAACCCGGCAGAATATGTTTTTGTGCAGGGAATAAGAATCAGAAAAGACAATATGAGTGAGAGATAGAAATTTGTTAATCTCATCCGATTAGTGTGATTGTAAATGTGACGAAAAATTTTTTAGCTCCCCAAATAAGGAGTTTTCTGCAAATGTAATCTTTTATCGGCTAATAGATATTCTTAAGGCGGTAATTTAACTGCATTGTAATCGTCTCGCCACATTGCGTTATATGTCAATGGCCCGGAATATGCATGAATTCCGAGCCATTGGGATGTGTTTATACAGTGCTTGTAGAATATCAGAATTAACGGAGTGTTCCGTTTTCAGCCTCCTGCACCATCTGCTTGCTCGCGGTGACGTATATCTCAACGCGTCGGTTTTGGGCACGCCCTTCAGGGGTGTCATTGGATGCTACATATCCTGCCATGGGAATGCCTTGCGCGGTGCAGCGTGACGGGGCGATTCCTGAATTTACAAGATAAGCAAGTACGGCATCGGCACGTCCTGTTGAAACACGCTGGTTGACGGCTTCTGTTCCGGTATTGTCGGTGAATCCGTAAATCTGCACATCGGTCAACGGATTTTCACGAAGTGACACTACAAAACGGGACAACTCGTCTTTAGCAGCATTGCTGAGGGTGGTGCCGTTGGTAGGGAACAAGATTCCTCCGGGGAATGTGACTTTGATTGCCTGGAGACCGTTCTGGTCGGTCGTTTCCTCTACTGTAGCCTGAGGAAGAGATTGTGCTAGTTCTTTTTGCTGATTGTCCATTTTCTTGCCGATGAGAGCTCCGGCTCCGGCTCCTACGCCGGCTCCAATCGCGCTTCCGATTGCAGCTCCTTTTCCTCCGCCGATCAGCGCTCCGAGTCCGGCCCCGAGAGCGGCGCCGCCACCGCCGCCAATCAATGCGCCTTTTCCGGTGTTATTCATTGTCGAACAACTTGATGATAATAGCATCCCGAGTGAAAGAATGGCAGCTACGGTAATTTTAAGAAGTTTCATATTTGAAAAAATTTAGTTAAAGATTAAATCTTTTGCAAAGATAATAAAATCATGTTCATTTAAATATTAATACGCGGCAAATAGAAAAATGTTTTTAAGGTGTGAAAAATTTCAATTAAATTTGCAATTAGTAAAGTCATTATTATCACCATGAAAGGTAGAATGAGAAGTCGCAGGGAATCAAATAATCTGTGGTATCATCTTGGCGCGATTCTTACAATGATTGCGTGGGGTGTGTCTTTCGTGTCTACGAAAGTGTTGCTGGACAGTGGATTGCAGCCTACCGAAGTTTATGTCTACAGAACGTTGCTCGCTTATATACTTATATTGATTGTAAGCCATAAACGCTTGTTTTCTAATTCATTGAGGGATGAGCTGCTGTTTGTCGTCTGTGGATTGTGCGCAGGCTCGCTTTACTATATCGCAGAAAATACCGCATTGGAGTATACTCTCGTATCCAATGTGTCGCTTATCGTCACTTTAGCTCCTTTGCTTACGACTCTTTTGGTTGGCGCCATTTATAAGAGCGAGCGTCCAGCCCGTAATGTGATTATTGGCTCAATGATAGCTTTCATCGGTGTGGGGTGCGTGATTTTTAACAGCAGTTTTGAATTGAATGTCAAGCCTCTTGGCGATTTGCTTGCGTTGGGTGCGGCGTTGTCATGGGCGGTATATTCGTTGGTGTTGCGGAAACTAAGCGCGCTTTACGGTATAATGTTTATTTCTCGTAAGACATTTTTTTACGGAATGCTTACCGCAGTGCCGTTTCTTGTGTTTCAGCCGTCACACACGCCATTGACTGTTTTTCTGCAGACCGATGTCATCCTTAATGTCATATTTTTGGGTGTGTTCTGTTCAATGCTCGCGTTTATCATATGGGCATGGGTGAATAAGGGGCTTGGAGCTATAACGGCAAGCAATTATCTGTATTTTCAGCCTATTGTGACTCTCATAGCATCAGCGATATTGCTTGGCGAGGTGGTGTCGGTTGTGGGATATATCGGCTGCGGATTGATTTTGGTTGGTGTCTGGTTTAGTGACCGTTACGGGAAGAAACTCAGATGAACGTAAAAATATAGCAACTTTTCACTAACAGTTCGTGCAAGTGTTATTTTTTACAAAAAAAGCCGGATTTTCATTATAAATAGCGTAACTTTACCTCCGCAATATATTTACGCTTCTAAGCCGGTCATTATGAAATTTATCAGATATATACTGTTCTGTTTTGCTATGTGCTTGTCCGGAACAGGACATATATATAGCCAGATTAATACAGAACAGGTGTTGAGGATAGGGCAGAACTCGCTTTATCTTGAGGATTATGTGCTATCGATACAATATTTCAATCAAATTATCTCGGTAAAACCATATTGGGCGCAGCCGTATTTTTATCGTGCGATAGCCAAGTTGAGTCTTGACGATTACCGTGGAGCGGAAGAGGATGCGACATTGGCGATCGAACGTAATCCATTCATTTCGGGCGCATACGAGGTGAGAGGGGTGGCTTTGCAGAATATGGGGCGCCATCGGGAGGCCATTGCCGATTATGACCGGGCGCTGGAGCAACTTCCCCACAGCCGGAATATATTGCTTAACAAGGCTCTTGCCCAGGAAGATGTGAAAGATTATGACGGTGCCGACAGCACCTATGCGACATTGTTGAGGATTTATCCGAAATTTGATACCGGTTATCTGGGACGAGCCAAGCTTCATCTTGCGACCGGCGACACAATTGCCGCGCTTGCCGATATTGACACGGCATTGTCAATAAACAAGAATTCCACCAATGCTTATTCGCTTCGTTCCGATATCGCCATAAAATCCAAAAAGGATTATGAATCAGCTTTGGCCGATATGAATGAGGCGATCAAGTTGCAGCCTCAGTTTGTTGGTTATTTCATAAACCGTGCGTTTCTTCGCTATAACCTGAATGATTATTTCGGAGCTATGGCCGATTATGATTATGCCATTCAGCTTGAACCGCTTAATGTCACGGCTCTTTTCAATCGCGGTTTGTTGCGTGCCGAGGTGCATGACAATAACAAGGCTATTGACGATTTTTCCAAAGTGTTGAGTCTTGACCGAGACAATTACCACGCATTATACAACAGAGCGATTCTATATAAAGATATTGCCGACTATCGCAGTTCTATCGCTGATCTTGACCGGGTCATCGAGGCGTTTCCTGATTTTTCAGGGGCTTATTTTTTGCGTTCGGAGAATCTGAGATTGCTTGGCGAGACTTCGCGAGCCGAAAGAGATTACCGTAAATCGATGGCTTTGTCCAAAAAGCCGATATCTGAACGAGACAATTCGGAAAATCATGCCGATGATGCCGCCGGCGGGGTGCCGCAAGAGGACTCTGACGATGTTGCTGCAAGGTTCACATCGTTGCTTACGATTGATGATAATTCCGATATAAAAGAGGGTTATCAGGCTCCTGTCATAAAAGGACGCGTTCAGGACAGGCGTATGGCGGTCGAGCTTGAACCTCCGTTCACGTTGAGCTATTATGTTACGACGACTGAAATAAAAGAGACTCCTTATTATATTAAGGAGATTGACGACATTAATGCGACGCGCGCGCTTCGATTTTTGGTAATGGTAGCAAATCGGGAGCCGCAACTTTCCGATGAAGATGCAATCAACCGTCATTTCGCATCAATCGAATATTATAATTCATATATTGCAACTCATGCCCCGCGCGCTATAGATTTCTTCGGTCGCGCCATGGATTACTATACGTTGCGTAATTATCAGGCAGCGTTAGCCGACCTTGACCGGGCTGTCGAATTGTCGCCTGATTTCACGATAGCATATCTTCTGAGGGCCAATGTGCGTCGATTGAATGCAAAAACCATGCAGCTTTCTGACTCTAATGCCGATTTGGCCACCTCTGCATTAGGACAAAGTGCGGCCCAGATGGTGAATGCTGAAATTGTCAACGACATCGACAAAGTAATAGAGCTTTCGCCGCGCATGTCGTTTGCCTGGTATAACAAGGGAACCGTTCTTGCGTCAATGGGCGACTTTACGTCGGCAATCAGCGCATTTACCAAGGCCATAGAACTGAAGCCTGATTTCGGAGAGGCTTATTATAATCGCGGATATCTATATCTCAATCTTGGCAACCGGGAGTCAGGAATGGCCGATCTCAGCAAGGCGGGAGAGCTTGGTATCGTCCCGAGCTATAATCTGTTAAAGCGCATGACCCGTTAAAGTGTCGGTGGATTGATTGTCTTGTTCTTTACGATGATTGAAAGGGCAACAGTGAGAGTCAACGCCCACGGATAATACAGATAACCCCACGGAGCGGCCGGCGAAATTCCGGCGAGCCCGGTTGCGAGCAACGTCTGGGCTCCATAGGGTATTAACGACTGCACTATACACGAACTGGTGTCGAGGAGTGAGGCCGCTTTTTGTGGGGCGACGCCATATTTCTCTGCTATTGAACGTGACAGGGGGCCGGCAGTCAGTATGGCGACCGTATTGTTTGCCGTGCATAGATTGACCACGCTTACGAGCATGGCGATTGCGGCCTGCGCTCCACGGCTTCCGTGGACATGGCGGCTTAGAGTCTGTAGCAAAAAGTCGATACCTCCGGCATCTTTTATGAGCCCGAGCAGTCCGGCGGCAAGGAGCGTTACGATGATGAGCTGTCCCATTCCGTCGATACCGGCACCCATGAATGAGAATAAGTCAAGAAACGGATAGTTGTACAGCAGTCCTAAAAACAGAGAGGAAACAATGCCGAGCGACAGTACAATTGTGACATTTATTCCGGCAATAGCGCATCCGATGATTACAAGGTAAGGGATGACAAGCCATGGGTTGAATGAATCGGATATCGTCACTTCGTTGACATGATATCCGAAGAATGCATATAATATAAGCGTGATTAATGCTGCCGGGACTGTAATCCATATATTGGCCTTGAATTTATCCTGCATGTTGCATCCTTGCGTGCGTGTGGCGGCGATTGTCGTATCGGATATGAACGAGAGATTGTCGCCGAAAAACGCGCCGCCGAGCACGACGGCGACAAAAAACGGAATCGAGCCTGTCTCCATCTGAGCCATTTCCACTGCTAGTGGTGTTAGGGCGACTACTGTTCCGACCGATGTTCCGATGGCAAGCGATATGAAACATGAGGCGGCAAATAACCCCGGCACGATCAGTTCTTTGGGCAGATATTTGAGGGTAAGCCCGACGGTCGCTTCAACTGAACCGGTCTCTTTTGCCAGTGATGCAAACGCTCCGGCAAGAATAAATATCCAAACCATATACATTACATTGCTTGATCCGGCCTGTCGGGAGAATATCTCGATACGTTTGGCGAGTGTCTTCCCTTTTGAAATCACTACGGCCCATGCCGAGGCGATAAGCAGGGCCACGCTCATGGGCATCTTGTAGAAATCGCCGATTATGAGCGATACGGCAACGTAAAAAAACAGAAAGACTATGATAGGTGAAACGGCAAGTAATCCTTGTCGGTTGGATATGCGGTGAGTAAGCATCTGCGAATAGTATTTTGTGCAAAATTAAGCAATTTCTACCTTAAAAATCTATATCTTTGTATAGTTTAACCAATCATTACGCAATGCTTATATCTAATTCCATTATGCGGGTATGCAAAAGTATTCTTGCGGCCGCTATTGTAATCGCTTCATCCTCCTCATGTCTTGCTGCAAAGCCTGTCATTTATAAACCGTGGAAACATGGGAATCTGACAGTGACAAGTGACGGACATTATCTGCAACATAAGGACGGCACTCCTTTCTTTTGGCTCGGAGACACCGGATGGCTTCTTCCTCAGAGACTTGACCGTTACGAAGCCGCTTATTACCTGAACGGGGCGCGTGAGGCCGGATTCAATGTAGTACAGGTGCAGACTCTCAATGGCATTCCGGCAATCAACAGCTATGGACAGATGTCAAATATCGACGGTTTTGATTTCAGCGGCATAGACCGTAAAGGCGTTTACGGATATTGGGATAATATGGATTATATCATAGAGACCGCAGAAAGTCAAGGCATCTATATAGGAATGGTATGTATATGGGGCGGTCTTGTGAAAGGGGGCGGAATGAATGTGGAACAAGCCGAGGCTTACGGGACGTTCCTCGGAAACCGCTATAAGAACCATCCTAATATCGTGTGGATTATAGGCGGGGATATACGTGGCGACATCAAGCCGGAAGTGTGGGAAGCGCTCGCCAATGCAATAAAAAAGGTTGATAAAAACCACCTTATGACATTTCATCCTTTCGGCCGCACATCTTCTGCGACATGGTTTCACGATGCCGGTTGGCTTGATTTCAATATGTTTCAGAGCGGACACCGCGCCTATGACCAGATAAAGGGTGACGGCGATGACCGTGCGTCGGCCGCATTCAATGAGGATGGATGGCGGTACGTTGAGGATGGCCGCTCCAAGACTCCGGCCAAGCCTATTCTTGACGGCGAACCGAGTTATGAGCATATACCGCACGGACTGCATGACCCGGCAATGCCGCGTTGGCAAGGGTATGACGCTCGCCGGTATGCTTATTGGGCTGTGTTTGCCGGAGCTTGCGGACACACTTACGGGCACAGCTCGGTGATGCAGATGAAGCGTGACGGCTATCTTGGCGCATATGGAGCCGAAACTTCGTGGATTGACGGGATGAAAGATCCGGGATATGTTTCGATGAAACACCTTAAAAATCTGATGCTCGCGTTTCCGTTCATGTCAGGCATGCCAGACCAGAGTGTGATTTCCGGAATCAATGGCGAACGATATGACCGCGTTATCGCCATGCGTGGCAATGATTATATGCTTTTGTATAATTATAATGGTAATGATGTGAAGGTCGACATGTCAAAAATATCCGGAAAGAAAAAGAATGCATGGTGGTATGATGTCGCCGACGGCTCATTGAAATATGCCGGGCAGTTTGACAGCGCCAATGATGTGGCATTTCAAGTAATGAAGCCTGAACGTGCTGACGGCAGCGTGGACATGGTTCTTGTCATCGCTGATGCGGAATCGAAATATATCTCTCCCGAACGCACCAGGCTTATTGAACGGCAATGATGAGGAGAGTATTTCTATGCGCCATGTTGTTTGCGGCGGTTGCTGTAATACGTGGAGAAGTGGTTGTCGGCAATCTTTTAACCGAAGGATTGCGTAATCCGTTAAACATTGAACGGGAGGCTCCGCGATTCAGTTGGATTTTGACAAGTGACGAGAGGGATGTTATCCAGAAATCGTGTCATATACTTGTCGCGTCTTCTCCTGAGAATCTTGCATCCGGCAAAGGAGATGTATGGGATTCAGGTGAAATGACTACCGGAGAATCAGTGTGGGTTCCTTACGGAGGAAGGAAGCTTCGCCCGGGAGAACGTTGTTATTGGAAAGTGAGGGTTTCGACAAATAAAGGCGACACCGATTGGAGCGCTCCTGCCGAATGGGGACAGGGGCTTTGCGGAGAGGTAAACTGGCGCGGACGATGGATAGGATATGACGCCGCTTTTCCATGGGATGTGGAGGACAGTCACAGCCGTTTAAGTTCTCGGTATTTGAGAACGGAGTTTGATGCCCCAAAGAAACCCGTGCGTCGTGCCACGCTTCACATCTGCGGTCTCGGCATGTACGATGTATTCATAAACGGTGACACTATTGGTGATCAGGTATTGGCTCCTGCTGTCAGCGATTATCGCCGCACTGTGATTTATAATACTCATGACGTGACGGATAATATACGTCAGGGTGCGAATGCTATAGGGGTGGCCCTTGGCAACGGACGTTATTATACCATGCATCAGAATTATAAAAAATATAAGATACCTAATTTCGGATATCCCAAGCTTCGTCTCAATCTATTGATTGAATATGCCGACGGCACTACTCAGCGTGTGAATTCCGATGAAAAGTGGCGATTGACCGCCGACGGGCCTATTCGGAGCAATAATGAATATGACGGAGAGTTCTATGATGCCCGCAAATCATTGGGCGTATGGACGATGCCGGGTTATGACGATTCATCATGGCGATATGCTGACAGGGCTGAGATTCCATATGGAACGTTACGGGCCAATACAGCTCTCAATATGAAGGTGATGAAACGACTGTCTCCTCAATCCATTACCATTAAGATGAACGCTGACGGCTACATTGTGGATTTTGGTGAGAATACCGCCGGTTGGGTCAAGTTCCGGATTCCTAAGCTTAATGACGGTGATACTGTAAAAGTACGTTATTCGGAATTGCTGATGTCTGATTCCTTGGCTCTTGACGTGGAAAATCTCAGACATGCTTTGAGCACCGATACATATATCTCTTCCGGCGAGGATGCGGGATTGTGGTGGAGTCCGCGTTTTTCCTATCATGGCTTCCGGTATGTCGAGGTCTCGGGAATTAAGTCGCTTGCAAAAGAGGATATTGTTGCCGAAATTATTTATGATGAAATGGATAATGCCGGCGATTTTGAAAGTTCTGACCCGGTTTTTGACAAGATTTTTGAAAACGCCAGGCGCGGTATCGCTTCCAACTATAAAAGTGTGCCGGTCGATTGTCCTCAACGCGATGAACGGCAGCCTTGGACCGGCGACCATAATATGGGCACATGGGGTGAGAATTTTCTGTTCGATAACGGCCGTTTTTACGCTAAATGGACTGATGATATCCGGGAGGCGCAGAGAGAAGACGGGTGTATCCCTGATATCTGCCCGGCATTTTATAATTACTATACATCCGATATGACATGGTCGTCGACATATCCGGTGGTATGTGACATGCTTTATCAGCAGACCGGCGATATGCAGCCTATTGCCCGAAATTATCAGGCGATTAAAAAATGGATGAGACATATCCGTGACAATTACACAACCCGGGAAGGGTTGATTAGAGCCGACAAGTATGGCGACTGGTGTATGCCTCCTGAATCTCCTGAACTTATTCATTCGGCCGATGCTGCTAGAAAAACCGACCAGACGCTTATCGCATCCGCATATTATTACAAAATGTCACACATGTTGGCTTATTTTGCCGGTTTGCTGAGCCTGGACGATGAAGCAGTCATGTGGTATGAGGATGCTGACAAGGTGAAAAATGCGTTTAACAAAAAATTCCTTATAGTGAAGAGGGGGACATCATATTCTTCCGAGCCTCATGCATCTTATCCCGATAGCGTTTTTTATGATAATAATACTATGACGGCCAATATTCTTCCGCTTGCATTTGATATGGTTCCGGATTCATGCCGGGAAGAGGTGGGGAAGAATCTCATAAACACTATATTAAATAAGAATGGAGGACATGTGAGTTGCGGAGTGATAGGTGTCAACTGGCTGATGAGGGAGCTGACACGCATGGGGCGTGGAGATGTGGCTTATCTGCTTGCGTCAAACACTACTTATCCCAGCTACGGATACATGATTGAAAAGGGCGCTACTACTATATGGGAATTGTGGAACGGCGATACTGCGTCGCGTAAAATGAACAGTTGCAATCATGTCATGATGCTTGGCGATTTGCTGGCATGGTATTATCGTGATTTGGCAGGATTTAATCCTGCCGAACCGGGATATAGACGCATATTGCTTCGTCCTGATTTTTCGATTCCTGATTTAAGCCATGTGTCGGCATCTTACAAGACTCCATATGGAATGCTTGCGAGCGACTGGACAAAAACGCCTATGCGGCTTGACTGGAAAGTGACCGTTCCTTGTAACGCCGTTGCTGAAGTGTGGTTGCCTGCCGGAAAAGTGAAAGCCGACGGAGGAAAGTTGTTGCGTCGTGAGTCCGGACGGGAGATTTGGGAAGTCGGTTCGGGCGATTATCTGTTCCGGGTTGATATAGATCCATCTTCCGGTGTCCAACGCAAAGGAATTGTCACTGATGAATTTTTATATGAAAAAGCGGCGTTTCCGGAATGCCATGCGTCAACCATAGTCGAACTCGCCAATGGCGACCTCGTCGCGTCGTATTTTGGAGGAACCAAGGAGCGGAATCCAGATGTATGCATATACGTGAGCCGTAAACCGAAAGGCGGCGATTCATGGACGGAGCCATATCTTGCGGCCGACGGTGTGTTTGATTTGAATGATCCCTTGTGTGCGGTTGCCGGTCTGTCGGGCATAGATTCTGCTGCTACAGTTGCTTCCGCCGGCCCTGTTGCGGTTACGTTTGACGGCGATTTGGCCAATTCACGGCGTAAGGCGTGCTGGAATCCTGTGTTGTTCCGTTATCCTGATTCCGATGAGCTGCTGCTGTTTTACAAAATAGGGTCAAACGTGGCCGATTGGACAGGTTGGTTTGTGCGTTCCACTGACGGCGGCCGCACATGGAGTCGCCGGGAGCCGCTTCCTGAAGGATTCCTCGGCCCGATCAAAAATAAACCTTATTATGCCGACGGCAAGCTTATTTGCCCGTCAAGCCGAGAAGGAAAAGGCGGTTGGCGTGTGGTTTTTGAAATTACTGAAGACCGGGGAAAGACATGGCGTATAGCCAAGCCTGATTCCGTGGCGTTGAGCGTAGAGACAAAATATCGTCAGTCTATGCCGGAAGCATGTTATTCCGACTCGTTGCCGATGGCGGCCGAGGGACGGAAAGCTGGGCCGATACGTGCGATACAGCCCGGTATTATCAGGCATCGCGACGGTCGTCTGGAAGCATTATGCCGCACATGCAACGCCCGTATTGCTACCGTGTCAAGTCTTGATTCGGGAGAGAGTTGGGGCGAGGTGACGCTGACCGAGTTGCCGAATAATAATTCAGGCACTGATGCCGTGACTCTTTCCGACGGCACTCAGGCTCTTATTTACAATCATTTCGCGACTGTGCCCGGCACGCCTAAAGGCCCGCGCACGCCATTGTGTCTGGCTCTTTCAAAAAACGGGAAGACTTGGAGCCGTGTTGTGACTCTTGAAGATTCTCCGATAAGCCAGTATTCCTATCCTGCAGTTATTCAGACCGCTGACGGGAAATTGCATTTTGTCTATACCTGGCGTCGCCAACGCATCAAGCATGTCGTGATTGACCCCGAGCTGCTCGATTGAATCGGAGCGTTGAGCGTGCCGATATAATATGAATAGCCCGAAGCATGACGCTTCGGGCTATTATGGTTTTATGAGATGATTTAGATTAGAGTATGCCTTGTGCCATCATCGCGCGGGCTACTTTCATGAAACCGGCTACGTTGGCGCCCTTCACATAGTTTACAAAATTGCCTTCTTTACCGTATTTTACGCATTGTTCATGGATATTTGCCATGATTTGCTTCAGCTTTTCATCAACTTCTTCAGCCGACCAGGAAAGTTTCTGTGAGTTCTGGGCCATTTCAAGTCCTGACACAGACACACCGCCGGCATTGGCTGCTTTTCCGGGAGCATAAAGAATCTTGGCGTTGAGGAACTCCTTGATAGCTTCGGGAGTGGAGGGCATGTTGGCTCCTTCGCTCACCGCGATTACGCCGTTTGCAAGAAGCATGCGGGCATCGTCGCCGTCAAGTTCGTTCTGTGTAGCCGACGGCATGGCGATATCGCACTTGTATTTCCATGGACGACCGCCTTCTACGTATTCGCAGCCATATTCTTCTGCAAATTCACGGATACGTCCGCGATATTCGTTTTTGAGCTTGAAGATGAAATCAAGCTGTTCTTTGGTGAGACCTTCCGGGACATAGATGCAACCGTCGGAGTCGCTCATTGTGATGACTTTGGCTCCAAGTTGGAGAAGTTTCTGGGCGGTATACTGTGCCACATTGCCTGATCCTGATATGGCAACGACTTTATCCTTGATGTCAATGCCGCGGGTCTTGAGCATGTTCAGCAGGAAGTACACATTTCCGTATCCGGTAGCTTCGGGACGGATGAGTGATCCTCCGAATTCTATGCCCTTGCCTGTGAATGTCCCGGTGAATTCGCGTGACATCTTTTTGTACATACCGTACATATATCCGACTTCACGGCCGCCTACGCCGATATCGCCTGCGGGAACGTCGGTGTCCGGGCCGATGTGACGCCATAATTCTTCAATAAATGCCTGGCAGAAACGCATTACCTCCATGTCGCTCTTCCCGCGTGGAGAGAAATCGGATCCTCCTTTGCCGCCGCCCATTGCGAGGGTGGTGAGGGAGTTCTTGAATGTCTGTTCGAATGCAAGGAATTTAAGAATTGACTGGTTCACCGACGAGTGGAAACGAATGCCTCCTTTATACGGGCCGATGGCGTTATTGTGCTGGATGCGATAGCCCATGTTGTTCTGGACTTTCCCCTTGTCATCCACCCACGAAACACGGAATGAGAATATGCGGTCGGGAATACAAAGGCGTTCTATAAGGTTGTAACGCTCAAATTCCGGATGCTTGTTGTATTCATCTTCAATTGTGGAGATTACCTCTTCAACTGCCTGAAGGTATTCCGGCTCGTTGGGAAAACGACGTTTCAAGTCGGCGAGAACTTCGGTTGCTTTCATTGTAACTTTCTTCGAGATTAATAAATTATTCGTTGTTTCGGCTGCAAAGTTAAATCGAATTTCTTAAATATGCAACAAAATGGAATAAAAATGCAACTTTTGCTCACATTTTTCTATTTGGATGATGATTGCGGGAGGAATAAGTCAATTGAGTCCGTTTTTGACAGTAGCTGAATCTGATGACCGGTTGGTGGCATGGCATGCTCGAGCAGTGGGCGTAATAAATGTTAAAATTTTGATGATTTTCATGATTTGAAGCGTTAATTAAGTTAAAATAACTTAATTGGGGGGGGTATGTTAATGATATTTAAAAAATAATGCATTATATTTGCGGACATCCGGTTTAAGAATGATGCTAAATCATGCTGAATCCGGACGATTTACTACTATACTTACTTATTAATCCACTATTTAAAAGTATGAAAAAGTTGTGTGTGTTATTATTGACGGTATTAACCGTCACGCTCGGCGCGTTGGCTCAATCAGCTACCGATGTGTCGGGTATCGTGTTATCAGCTGAAGAGAACGAACCTGTTGTGGGCGCCACTGTTATGGTTCGTGGAACAAATGTCGGGACTATGACTGATGTCGATGGAAAGTTCCGGTTAAAGGCTCCGGCCGGTTCCAAGACTCTTATCGTTTCTTATGTCGGTATGCACACTCAGGAAGTCGCGGTTGCTCCTACTGTGCGTGTTCTTCTTGAAAATGACGCTCATGCCCTTGACGAAGTCATTGTGACCGGTTACGGCACAACCCGTCGCGCCGCGTTTACCGGAGCCGCCTCGATTGTCGACGGTGACATTATCGATCGTAAGCCTGATGTGAACTTTGTTAAGTCGCTCGAAGGCCAGGTTCCGGGCTTCCAGTACAACAACTCCACCTCTATGCCCGGTCAGTGGGGTGAGGTTTATGTGCGTGGTCGCGGTTCTCTGTCATCTAACACTCAGCCGCTTTATGTGATCGACGGTATGCCGGTGAACTCCGACTATGATGCTTTGTCTACCTCGACCAACAACTTCTTTGACCCGATGTCGGCTTACAACCCTAACGATATCGAAAGCGTTACCGTGTTGAAGGATGCGGCTGCGACCGCTATTTATGGTTCACGTGCCGCCAACGGTGTGATTGTCATTACCACAAAGAAGGGCGCTGAAGGTAAGTTCCAGATTAACCTTGACATCAAACAGGGTCTTACCCACATCGCAAATAACAACATGAAGTATGCCAACGCCCAGGAGACTCTTGATTTGTATGCTCGCGGTTACGTTGCTGCTCGCGGAGGCACATATGAAGATTGGCATACACGTCTTTCCGACATTTATAAAAATGATTACGGATGGGACGGCAAGTCTTCTTATGACTGGATGGATGCGGTTACCCGTACCGGTTATTATCAGGACTATAATCTGAGTTTTGCCGGAACTTCAGGAAACACCAATTATTATGTCAGTCTCGGTTATATCGATACCGAAGGTATTGTGATCGGTTCCGACAACAAACGTTATTCAGGTCGTGTGGGAATTGACACAAAATACAAATATTTCACCGCCGGAGTGAATGCTTCTTACAGCTATTCTAAGAATCATGCGTTTTCCCAGTCAACTGGTGGCTCCAACTCCAATCCTACGGTAGGCGCTACAACTTCGATGTTGCCTTTCTACCCATTCTACAACGAAGACCACACTGATTACTGGAGTGCGGGAACTCGCTGGAATCCGCTTGCAGTAAAAGATCCGAAACTTGGCGACAATTATGAGATTACAAACGAGACCCTTAATGCCAATCCATGGCTAAAGGTCGATCTTCCTTATGGTATATGGGCTAAGACAAGCTTTGGCGCCAATATAATGAACCAGACTATCTATGATTATTGGAGCGGAGTCTATAATCCTCAGGCCATTAAGTATGGTGGTCTTGGTCAGCAGACAATCTCTCGCACAAGCACCTTGACATGGACTAACACTTTCGGATGGGACTACTCGTTTAACGAAAAACATTCGATTGAATTGTTGTTAGGTCAGGAGATGCAGCGTTATGACTATCATCAGGATTATTATTCGCGAGTGGACTTCCCGTTTGCCGCTTCTGGTATGAGGGATATGAGTACAGCCGCTTCAGAGAATGGAAGTTCATATTATAAGAGTGAATCGCGCCTGGCTTCCTATTTTGCCGATGCCCACTATAACTATGACAATAAATATTATGCTTCGGCATCTTTCCGTCGTGACGGCAGCTCTATTTTCGGTAGTGACAAACGCTGGGGTAACTTCTGGTCGGTCGGCGCGAAATGGCGTATCACTCAGGAAGATTTTCTGCAGGATAATCCGATCCTGACCAATGCGGCTATTCGTGCGTCATATGGTACAGTCGGCAACCAGTCTCTTCCTGATTTGTATGCTTCACGCGGTTATTATATGGCCGGTTACAACTATAACCAGACACCCGGTATGGTTCCTGAAAATATTGAAAATCCGGAATTGTCATGGGAGACTTCAAAAAAGTTTGATATCGGTTTTGATGTCTCGCTTATAAATCGCGTTCATTTCACTTTTGATTTTTATAACGAAGATACTTCCGATGCCCTTTATGAGGTGCCTCTGTCAATGACCACAGGATTTGACTCATATTATAAGAATATCGGTAAAATCCGTAATACCGGTATAGAATTCGGTGTGAATGGAACAGTATTTTCCAACAGAGATATCAATGTCAATGCATTCGCTAATTTGACATGGAATAAAAATAAAGTAATCAAGCTCGCTGATGGCGCGGAAGAAAGCACTTACACAATCATTGAGGAGGGCCGTCCGTTCCGTCAGTTCTACATGCCGGAATATGCCGGGGTTGACCGTGAGACCGGTCGCGCGCTGTACTATCTGAATGAAACCGGCGATGAATTGACTACCAACTATAATGAAGCCGCTAAACGTTACGTCGGCAGTGCCGAGCCTAAGGTTTACGGCGCGTTTGGAGTAAGCGCTACGGCTTACGGCTTTGACTTCAGCATGCAGTTCAACTATCGTCTCGGGGCTAAGGTGTATGATACGGGTCATAACTTCACCGGATGGTGTATGAACACTATGCGTACTCCGTTGAAGACCCTTGTCTATGATTCATGGACACCCGAAAATACCAATGCTAAATATCCTCAGTTCATTTATGGTGACCCATACGGCGATTCAAACGGTAATTATTCAAGCCGTTGGTTGATGAGCGGCGATTATTTGCGTCTCAGCAATATCACATTGGGTTACACATTCCCGGCTAAATGGACTAAGAAGGCTCTTATTCAGAAGCTTCGCCTGTATACGACATTTGACAATGTGCATACATGGACAAAAGATGAATTCGTGGGATACAATCCTGACACTTATGCCAGCGGTGTGATTGCATGGCAATATCCTGCCGTATTTACATTCACCGGAGGAGTTCAAGTGACATTCTAAATAATTAAAAAACTATCGAAAGTATGAAAAAACTATATATCAAGGCTATCGGAGCGTTGCTCCTCGGTGGAAGCATGGTTAGTTGCGGTGATGATTTTCTCGACACCAAGATGTATGATTCCATCGATATGGAAAATGGTCTAATCAATACCGACAATATCGGTTACGCTCTGAACGGAACTTATTATCGTCTGTACTACTATTATTTCGCCGGCAATTATGCTGTCAACATCGGGGATATCGCTTCTGATCTTTCTTATTGGAACGGTGAAACAGGTCACTTTAATGACATATATCAGTTCCGTCCGAAATCGACCGATATATATCTGCGTCGTATATGGGAATACGGTTATAAAGTAGCTGACAACAGCGCGCGTATAATTAAAGCCGGAAACGAATTGTATGCGTCTGCTGCCGAGGATGAAAAGGCGGACCTTGATCTTTATCTCGCTGAAGCCTATTCTTTGCGCGCATATGCTCATTTTGTGCTTGTCAACATATATGGCCATCAATATAAGGTAAACGGGCAGGATTTCGGGAATACCCCGGGTATTGTGCTTATTGATGAGCCTGTTCCTGCTAATACGCAGGTTTCTCGCTCTACAGTTGCAAAAACCTACACATTGATTGTTTCCGATTTGAACAATGCGATAAGCCATTTCAAAGCTGCCGGAGGTGACCGTGAGGATGTGTTGTATTTCAATATGGCAGCCGCCAACGGCTTGCTTTCACGTGTGAGTCTCTATATGGAGAATTATCAGGGCGCTATCGATGCCGCTGATAATGCGCTTGATATATCCGGAATTACATCATTGGCATATACTGACGCGTCTTATAAGGCGTTATACAATGGCGGAACGAGCAATAAGGAGTCTTTCTTCACTCTTGCGATTAATTCTTCTGACAACTGGAGCGCTAATTCAAGCGGTAATATTTGGTCATCATATAATTTCAGCCCGAATCCATATCTTCAGTCTCTGTACGGAGCGAAAGATGTGCGCCGGTCTATAATTTTATGGTCTGAAGAGTCTACCCCGACTCTGCCGATATACGGCGGCGGTAAACTCGGAGCTTATGGAATCGGCGGAAATCCGGCAATTGCAACGGAATATCTCATCAATGCTCCGGAGATGTTTCTTAACAAGGCGGAAGCTTATTTGAAGTTGCCGACTCCCGATTTGGATAAAGCCAAGGATGCTCTTCTTGTTGTGGCCAAGAGAAATCTTGACATTACATCAGTGGCCGATCTTCCTTCTAATGCGGCTGATCTTATGAGCTTCATTCGCGACGAACGCGCGCGTGAACTTTTCCAGGAAGGATTGCGTCTTTATGACTTGCGTCGTTGGGATGTAATGACTGATGTTGTGGCTGAAAATGCTCCGCAGGTTCAGTTTTTCGTGAAAAACTATAAAATATCCAATCTGGTGTTTCCTATTCCTGACGATGAAATCAATTCGGGATTTGGTGTGACTCAGAATGAGGGATGGGCTTCTACTTTCCCCGGTAATTGATTATAGCAAACCTACAAAAAGCGGGATTGGAAATTTTCCAATCCCGCTTTTTTATATCCCTATGTCTGTGCTTGTCGCTCTATGTTGATAGAATTGTTGTCTTAAAGATATTTGTTCACATCAAGAATAATCGAGTCTTTGTCTTCTGGAACAGAGATGTGAACGAATTCTATTTTCTTAAAAATACCTCAAGACGGTAGCACGATGACATGTGAAGCAATGCATTTGTTTTAAGAAACGAGGATATGATTTGGCGTTTTGCTTTATAAATCCCTCCCGTATCGAATCCTGATTTTAATTCAGTGAGAAACATGTATTTCTTGCCATCGTGTTCAAATAAGATAATGCCGTCGCAATCTTTCCAGAATATTTCGGGAGAATGGGCGAATTTGTCAAAAAATTCTTTTAAGTCTTTTGAGAGCTGATGATTGAAATGATAAAAATCGGAGTTAATCCACGTTACACATTTGATGGTCGCAGAAGCTTCCCGTTCAGTAATGTCGACTTTTCCGTGTTTTATTGGAGTTGCATAGGCCGGAAGTGCCTTGCTGAGAAAATCGTAAATGGCCATAACTATTCTTCATTTTCACTGGATTCAAAAAGACTCTTAATTCTGGAGTTTATTTCGAATTCATTTGTTATGGTGTCATAGAAAGTTGTAAACGGGATTGAACCCTCTTCCATTACATTAAATTCTTCAACTGCGGTTGTTCCGTCTTCGCGCTTTGCAAGGTGATAGGCGGCAACATGTTCAGGGTTGATAAAAGAATTAATGTTAATGCCTGTATCCTGCAATATGTCTTTTAGCTTAACCGGAGTTGACTCTTTGGTTAAATTAAACAATTTTATGAGTAAATTGAGCCGTTTGATGAAATAATCGCTGTGTGTGGTAATCTGCATATGGATTCCTTTGGACAGGGCGTATCCAATGGCGTCTGCGACATGCTGCTGGCGTTGTGGATGAAGATGCGCTTCCGGCTCTTCAAACAATACAGACGTTCGCGTAAAAGCAAACTTGTTGAGCATCATGGTGAAAGGAGCAAGTTCTTTTACGGAAGATGCTGCTGCGGAAAGAGGCATGGGGACTCCGTCGGAGGTGATATATGTTATTTCATTATCGGATTGAGTCAATTTCCCGTTATATATCTTTTGTAAAATACGTTCTAATTCTAAATCTTCTGATTTTTTTATCATTGTCGGCCTTACAAGAGCAGCTTTGAGGTTGAAAAATTCATCATACATTCCCGATCGGAATGCCGGTCTCTCATTGAGTTCCATAAGCGCTCCTCGTGAGGGCGGCAATATGTATTCGGAGAAACTGATATTTCCAAAAACTGCATTGGATAGCTCTGCGCAAATAAGAGTTTCAAAAACAGAAGTGTCTATTTTTGAAATATCGGATAATATTTTGTAAGTAAAGTTGGCTGTCTGAATCCGATAAATTACCTCCTCCTCATTGCTGAGGCCGGCCATTTCTTCGCTATATATGAATTCAAATACTTTATCCTTGAAAGGCCAGATAATTTCAATGTCGCCGTTAAAAGAGTCATGGCCGATAAGATACCCGATGTATTCGATTGCATCTTTATTTATCCAGTTAAAAACTTCCGAGGCGGTTATCTCGAAAATTTTATCTCCGTCTTTAGCTCCTTTTAAAAGCTCTTTAAGATCATATTGGTCTAAAAATCTTGATAAACGCTTATTGCTCGCTATGGTGTATATGTAATGGGTTAGAAATGCAACATAACTTTTCCCTAATCCGGATTCGCCGGTGAATATAATAAACGGGCGTAAAGTGATTTCAGAGTTTGTTACGGCTCCGAGTTTGTTGATTTTTATAGTTACATTTTCCATTGCGCGGGTTTGTAATGTGTGGATTCTTACAAATTTAATGAATAAATTTGACAATAGAAGTGAATCTGTCTCAAATTTGTCTTTTGTTTTGCGGAAGTGATATTTTGAAATCTTGGCTGTCGGGCGATTATTTCGGATGTGACAGGAACATGGGAATTGAGTGTGTTAAAATTTAATTAAATTGACGGATTTTCACGTTAAATATGTTAATAAACAATAAATGGGGGGGGGTATGTTAATGATATTTAAAAAATAATGCATTATATTTGCGGATATTCGGGCTTAAGAATGATGTTAAATCATGCTGTAACCCGACAATTTGCTACTATACTTACTTAATATTTTACTTAAAAGTATGAAAAAGTTGTGTTTATTATTATGCTCACTCCTTGTGTGCGTTGCGTCATTTGCTCAAATGCGCACCGTGACCGGCAAGGTGGTGCAGTCCGGTGACGAAGACCCCCTGGTAGGGGCGACTGTCCTTCCGGTTGGGGGCGGTTCCGGGACATCCACAGATGTGGACGGTAACTTTACCCTGCGTGTGTCAGAAAAAGTACACAAACTTACGGTATCTTATGTCGGCATGGTGACTCAGGAAGTCGCTATTACGGGACAGCCTCTTTTGGTGAAGCTTAACAATGCTTCCAACGAACTGGACGAGGTGATGGTGGTCGCTTATGGTACTGCAAAGAAATCGGCTTATACCGGTTCTGCTTCAGTGGTTAAGTCAGAAGCTCTTGAAAATGCTCTTGTCACTACCGTTACCGACGCTCTTTCCGGTAAGGTTGCCGGTGTGCAGACTTTGAGTAACAACGGTCAGCCGGGTAGCGCGCCTAAGATTCGTATCCGCGGTGTCGGTTCAATCAATGCCGGCATGGCGCCTCTTTATGTTGTTGACGGTGTGCCTTATGACGGCGATATTTCTGACATCAATACAATGGATGTAGAGTCGATGACTGTCCTGAAGGATGCTGCCGCTGCCGCTCTTTACGGTGCGCGCGGCGCCAATGGCGTGATTCTTATTACCACTAAAAGCGGACGCGCAGGCGCTACCAAAATCACTATCGACGCGCGTTGGGGCGCCAACACGAGCGCTATTCCCAATTATGATGTGATCAAATCGGTGGATCAGTTCACCGAGACCGCTTATCGCGCGCTTTATAACGGGTATTACTACAATA
>CAZYXN010000008.1:0-18345 GCA_964651105.1 uncultured Muribaculum sp.
ACCGTGCCACGGTGTTATCCCCGTCTGTTTCGATGGAAAGGTCTTTGGTCTCGATGCGGTAATACCTCATGCTCTCCCTTGCTATCTCGTCCAGCCATTCACGCTTGGTTTGGGTGGCTCCCGTGATGTGTACCAGTGTCAGGTCGTCCGACATCATGCCGCCCAATGCCAGGGTGTCGCGGTCAATCATTGCTCTGTTGCGGCGTTCGATGAATGCCGCTATCTCCTGCCA
Organism: uncultured Muribaculum sp.; assembly: GCA_964651105.1. GTDB lineage: Bacteria > Bacteroidota > Bacteroidia > Bacteroidales > Muribaculaceae > Muribaculum. Next base: position 233 of record CAZYXN010000008.1, read on the forward strand.
TTCAGTGTTCATATCCACCTCCTTGTCCTGCTCCGTCCTGTTTTCCTGCATTGTCGTATCATCGCAAGCCATGAGGGTTAGCGGTGCGACAAGCAGGAGTTGCAGGAACGCCATACGTATCATCATGTAAGTTAGCCTTGCCGTGTCAATCGTCCAGCTCATAGTTGCCGAACCTTTGGGTAATCTGCTCCAGCGTCATGTTGAAGTACCGTTTCTCCTTGTCGAGCGCACGGATAGCCTGCATTTCGCTGTCGGTCAGCGCGAAGTCGAACACACTGATGTTCTCCTTGATGTAGTCGGGATTATCCGTGCCCGGAATGACGGAGAAGCCTTCCTGTATGTGCCAGCGGATGATGACCTGTGCGGCGGTCTTGCCGTGCGCCTCGGCTATGCGGTTGATAACGGGGTCACGCAGCAGTTCGCCCTTGCTCTCCCTGCCACCCAACGGGAACCAGCTTTCCAGCACGATGTTCCGGCTTCGCAGCATCTCCTGCCAGTGCTTGCGCTGCGCGTAGGGATGGCACTCTATCTGCATGGCGGCAGGTTTCACAGTCATGCTGTCGGCGATGGATTTGAACAGGTCGTCGTTGAAGTCGAAGTTGCTGATGCCGATGGCACGCACCTTTCCCTGCGCCACCGCCTTTTCCAGTTCACGCCATGCGCCCACGTAGTCGCCCACGGGCTGATGGAGATAAACGAGGTCAATATATTCCACTCCCAAGCGGCGCAGCATCTTGTCGATGGCGGGCAGTGTCTTACCCTCGCCGTACTCGTTCGGCCAGAGCTTTGACGTTATCCAAATCTCCTCACGCGGAATGCCGCTTTCCTTCACAGCCTGTCCCACGCTGCGCTCGTTGCCGTAGGCATGGGCGGTGTCGATGTGGCGGTAGCCGTTCTTCAAGGCTGTCAGCACCGTGTTTTTCGCCACGCCTCCTTCGGGAATCATGAATACGCCCAATCCGAATTGTGGCATTTCCACCCCGTTGTTCAGGGTCAGCAGCGGCACGCCCCTCGTGGTGGTCTTTACCGGATTGTCTGCCGGTGCGTGACTTGTCGTTTCTCTGTCTGCCGCAAAGGCGCTGCCGTTTGCGAGCATGATGGCGAGTGCCATTCCCAATAATTTGCTTGTTCTCATTGTTTTACTCCTTATAATTATTACTTGTTGTTTCCAGTCTCTTGATAACCCTTGCCGGATTGCTGCCCACGATGGTGTTCGGCTCCACATCCTTTGTCACCACTGCGCCGCCTGCCACCACCGCGTTCTCACCGATGGTCACGCCCGGCATGATGGCGGCACATGCGCCTATCCACACGTTGCGCCCGATGTGTACACCCTTGCACCGCAGGATGTAATGGTCGCCGAAGTCGTGGTTCGTGGTAACGATGGTCACGTTGGGACCTATCTGCACGCCGTCCCCGATGGTGATGCCGCCTGCCGACATGCAGGTAAGGTCGTGGTTGATGATGACACCCGTGCCAATCTCCATCTGCCTGCCGAAGTCCACCTGTACGGGTGGGAATATGCAGGTATTGTCCGCCAGCGGTTTGCCCAGCATCTCGGCAAACAGGGGTCGGATGGCTGTCAGATCGGGTTCGGCATGGTTGATGCGGAAGCACCGCTTGGTAGTTTCCTCAATGTGGCGGATGGCAGGAGCATACTCCGCATCGCGCATATCGACAGGGATGCCCTGTTTTAACTTGTCGAAAATATCTGTTTCCATTGTATTCTTTTTTGTTATGGTTCTACTTCATGTGCATCCGTCCAAACGAAGTGTGATGTCCGCTTGGCTATCAGCCACTTCCCGCCTTGGCGCACATATTCGTCATCATAAATCACACCTTGAGTGGTCATCATCCTGCGTCCGTCTTGCATTCCGATAAGAACCACCTGGCAGTATGCCGTACCCGTGGCACGGTCGCCGTCAATCCGCACGGTCTGTTGCCCGTTGATGTGATACACCGTATCGAACAGTGCGAGGAAAGCCCCGAAGCCTTGCGCCAAGTTCTCGCACCCCTTGATGCTCGACACGAGACTGTCACCCCGGTAAGAATCCACAGTGGCATCCTCGGTAAACAACAGCACCTGCGTCTCCACGTCCTTTTTGTCGGCGAGGACAGAGAACACGTCCACCAGTTCTTTCAGTTCCATCCTGTCACGCAGTTCACTCATGCCGCTGTCTTGTTTCTCCGCCCCGGCGGTCTGAGCGTTCGCTGCCGCCAGTCCGCAGACGGCCAGCAGGATAGTCATTGCTATTTGTCTCATTTTCTTCTTGTTTTTATGTTTTATTTCTGATGGTGCAAAGGTCGGCATTAAAAGACGGAAAGCAGATATACGTATTGCGGACGAACTTTCACAGACTGCCGTTCTTTGCAAGTTACGAAGGAATTTATACCATTCTCATAAAGAAACACACGCAATAAACAACGGGTATTTATGAAATAAAAGGAACAGGATATAGTTGATATACAAGTTAAATAATTATCTTTGCAACCAAAACAAAATGGCAATATATGAACACTATGCATACATCCCCAACTACTACGGATGACGGGCATCCTGCCTCCCGTTACGACTTCAATGAGGGCGACGTGCTGCTGTTCAACAGCGTTACCGACAGCCGTCTGCCCTCCGAATTTACGGGCAGATACCACGTGCACATTCTCTGCAACAAGGGAGAAGCCCGCTTTCGTTTCAACGGGCGTATGCTCCGTTTTGGTGCCGATGATCTGGTCATCTGGCAAATGAGTTCGGACATCACGGACGTGACCTATTCGGATGATTTCGATGCGGACTTCCTGCTGGTTTCCAAAGAATATCTCGGGCAGTTCAACCCTGAGATGGTTTGGGCCATCAAAGGCTTCGTCTTTATCAAGCTCAATCCGGTGTTCTGCCTGCAACCCTCCGAAAAGGCTTTGTGCGAGAACGACTTTGCCCAGTTCCGTCTGCGGTTGGGCAGTACGCACCTGTTCCGTACCGATGTCATCGGCCGGCTGCTGCAAATCTTCCTCTTCGACATGTGGGAAATCTATTCACGGGAGATAGACAAGATGAAGTTCGGCAACACGACAGCACAGACATTCCTCCGCTTCCAGAACCTGGTGAACGGGCATTGCGAACGGGAGCGCGAGGTGGTGTTCTATGCCGACAAGCTCTGCATCACGCCCAAATACCTATCCGAAATCTGCCGCAAGGTAAGCAACATTTCCGCCTCCGAATGGATTTCCTATTACACCCGCAGCATCATCGTGAAGATGCTGGATGACAGTGGTCTGACACTGGCAGAGATTGCCGACCGTATGCAATTCTACAATTATTCGCATTTCAGCCGCTACGTGAAAAAGACGCTGGGTGTGTCGCCAAAAGAGTACCGTAGCGAAATGGAGAAAGAGAGATAGGTTATATCTGCCGTAAGCGGAAAGTCCCCATGAATCTCCCAACGAAGGCACAGGGACTTTCTAGTTATATTCACATAACATTCTATTCAATTGTAATCGTTTCTCCCGGCAGGACAATCATCTTGTCGGGAGCCGTGAACCGTTCCGCTGTTGCACGGTCGAACATCTCACCCCGGTTGGTCGTGCTGTTGTGATAGGGGATGTTGTGTCGTGCCTTTATCAATTCCGCCGCACGGGCTGCTTCCTCGTTCCCCATGTTGTAAACACCGTCCGAACACAGGAAAGCATAGTCGATGCGCATTTCCGCCATTTCGTGCATCTGGTCGGTGGTGGAGGTATCGCCCGACACATAGACTTTCCTGCCGTTGTTGAACGTAAGCACGTATCCTACACAATCGTCCACATCGTGCAGTCGGTTGAATCCGGCTTCTACGGCTTCCACCCGGACATACCCTAAATCGAATGTCTGATGCTCGCCTCCGATGATGGCATCCCGACTGCGGATAATCCGGCAATCGGACTGACAGCGTTCCACCTTGTCGATGGCGTTGTGGTCGAAATGCTCGTGGGTGACGAGTATCAGGTCTGCCGGAAGCGAGTAATCGTTTCCGGCGTATGGGTCGATGTAGATGACTTTCCCCTCTTCTGTCAAAATCCGTATGGATGCCTGCCCCATGTAAAGCAACCTCACCGCATGGGAAGCGGTATCGGCAGGAGCGGTATCCTCCGAAGAAACCGGATTGCCGGGTATGGTATCTTCGTGGCTGTTGCAGGCAACGGCATTGGCAGACATCATTACCGTGCAGAGCAGGACCGACAATAGACTTTTTAGTTCCATATCCTGTTTCCCTTTTTTAATAAGAAGCAAAACGGTGGTCGCAGTCGAGCGCGTCTATACGTTGCATCTCGTCATCGGTCAGGTCGAAGCCGAACACGTCATAGTCCTCGGCAATATGGTCGGCGTTCGATGAGCCGGGTATGGCGATGTTGCCGCTTTGCAGATGCCAGCGTATCAACACTTGATAGGGAGACTTGCCATGTGCAGCGGCAATGCCTGTGATGACCTCGTGCTGTGAGAGGGTGCGTATGCCCGTTCCCCTTCCACCCAACGGAAACCACGATTCCATTACGGTGCCGAGCGACGCGATGTGTTCTTTCACGGAACGGCTTTGGTGGTAGGGATGCGTCTCGTTCTGTATCACGGCGGGAACGATAGTGGCAACCCGCATCAGCCGGTCAATGTCATCCTCATAGAAATTGGAGATACCGATGGAACGTATTTTACCAGCCGCCACGCCCCGTTCCATGGCTTGATAGGCATACTCGTCATTGGGGGCTGTATGGTGTAACAGCAAAAGGTCGATATAATCAAGTCCGAGCCGTTCCAAACGCTCGTCAATCTCAGCATCAGCCTGTCCGAATGAGGAAGTCCAGAGCTTGCTGGTAACAAAGATGTCTTCGCGCCGGATGCCAAAATCCTGCATGGCACGCCGGATGCCGCGCCCTACACCTATCTCATTCCCGTAAATATCGGCAGTGTCTATAAGGCGCATCCCCACCTTCAGCGCATTGTAAACAGATTCCTCCGCCTGACTACTACTCAACGTATAAGTGCCGATGCCTATAATCGGCATATCATAGCCGCTGTTGAGCCTGACGGTGCGTGTCTCGAAATTGAAAGGACTGACGGTACTCGGCTCGTCGGGTGACGGTTCATCCGTACCATCGGGACGGTCTGACGGTTCTTCAACGGGAGGCAGCACTTCCGCCTGTCCCTCACTTCCGCTGCATCCGCAAAGCAGGATGCAGCTCATTGCCAAAATGGATTTCAATGTACTCATAATCGATGTCTCTTAAAAGTGAAACAAACATGTATCTCATTCATGCGTGCAAAGTTACAGGACATCAGAAAGAAAGCAGATACACAAAGGGAGGGCGGTCTTTCATATTGTGCGGTATTATTGTGCGTTACATTGGCTTTGCACCCGGATTTTGTCGAAGTGGCACTTTTAGACGCACAAAGTGCCACTTTGAGGCGGTCAAGGTGGCACTTCGGCAAATACAAGGTCAACGGCTATTTTTTCAATCTTTGCCTCTCCTGCTGTTTCTGTATGCTATTGTTTTACCGCCGCCTTCCTGCGCCGTGGCCGGAGTCGCCAGCAGGCAGCATAGCAGCAGGGTCAATGATGTTCTCATCTCTCCCTTTTCTTATTTATTGAATGCCTCTTTGAAAAAAAATTCCAACTTATCGAATGGGATTCGATCGGTACGGTCGTATAAATCGATATGTTCGGCATCTTTCACTACATACAATTCTTTCGGTTGCCTGGCTGTAGCATACGCATCTTCACTGAAAAAACGCGAGTGCGCCCTGTCACCCACGATAAAAAGGATGGGGCGCGGTGCTATTTCGTCAACATAATCCAACAGGTTGGTATTGATGAATGAGAGATTGCTTGTGGTGGTGAATCCGCCGCGTGCCTCCGGATGGAAGCCGCGTTCCAACGCATAAAAGCGGAACCACTCTGCAGTAGGTTCTGTAAGGTCTGTCGGAACCTTGTCCAGCGGCTGTTCCGGGAAATAAGGGATATATTCAGGATAGCCGTTTTCCGCATCCGTCCAACGCTGGCGCGACAGACGGTCTTTTTCTGCCTGCAACTGTTCAGACGACAACCCCAAACGTGCAGCCGCAGTCATGTCATACATGCTTGCTGTGGCAACCGCCTTGATACGCGTGTCGCTCTGTGCGGCGGCAAGGGCAAATCCACCGGAACCGCAAATACCAATGACCCCGATACGCTCGCGGTCAACAAATTCCTGCAAACCGAGAAAATCCACGCACGCACTGAAACTCTCCGTGAAAAGTTCGGGACTTGACACTCGGCGCGGCTCACCGCCACTTTCGCCCATATGGGGTTGGTCATATGTCAAAACCACGAAGCCACGTTGTGCCAATTCGTTGGCATAGACGCAAGGTCCTTGTTCTTTCACGCCACCATAAGGCGCACCTACAATCACTGCAGGATGTTTCTTCACTTTATCCAATGTTTTTGCAGTGTACAAGTCACCGCAAAGAGTAAGGCCAAAACGATTTTTGAATGAAACCGTTGTTCTTTCCACATTTGTGCTTAACGGGGCAATGTAACCACCGTTTTTATTTATATCTTGTTCCATTATATTTATTGATTATTAGTTGCTTACTTTATCACGGCTGTCCTTGCCGGGCTGGTGCTCACAATATACGCTCCCGACAATACGAGCACCGCAGCCAGAGGCATATCCCACGAAAATATGTCCTGTCCAACGATAATTGCGGCTACCGATGCCACGATTGGCTGTAGATTCATATAAACGCTGACTGTCGTTGCCCGCAAATACTTCATACCGAAAGGCATCAGGAAATAACCGAGCGATGTGGAGAATAGGATGACGAATCCCAGTTCAAGTATCCCGCTCCAATCACATTCCGAACTGAAAATGGTTTGCTGCGGATATTCATATGCGCCAAGCGGCACAAGTATGATGGCCGTGAAAAGGAACATCCATTTCATCTGAGTCACCGCACTGTATTTTTGTGCCACCGACCGCATGATTATTAAATAGATTGAATAGGCGAAAATGCTGACACATGCCAGTCCTATTCCCAACAGGTTGTTATTTCCGGTCGTGCCACTGTTGTCGGCAAAGACTATCAGCAGCACGGCACCTGCAATCCCCAGCACCACACCGAGTGTCTTCTGTCCGGTGAGCGGTTCTTTCAAGAACAGGGCCGCAAGCATCATGACGCATAACGGGCTAAGGGCTATGATCAGTGAAAAATAAACAGGTGTAGTGTATTGCAAGCTGAGAGCTGTGAGAAACTGCGATACGACAAAGCCCATGATGCCGCCTATGGCAATAATCAGCAGGTCGCGACGTGTGACATGCTCCTTCGGTATAAAGCATTGTATTATCCAAAAGATAATCAATGCCGCCAATGTACGTGTCGCCATATAGCCCCATGGCGTCATCCACTTGTCGAGCAGTGCCTTAGTCACCGGTATGTTCAGACCATATATTATATTGGCCGACAATATGGCGACATGGCCTTTCAGTTTGCTTGCTTCCATTTCTGCCTGATTATTTCAAACTCTCAATCCATTCATCCAGCTCTTTCTCCGATGTCTCCATCTTGTCGTAATGTTTATCGTTGGAACTGAATCTGAATTCATGCCCGTTTTCAACTTTGGCTCCTTGTTTTTTCGCCAATGCTGTCATGTCTTTAATGACAGAACCCGGCCAGCCGGCATTCGTCATGAAAGGCACAACGGTTTTTCCTGTGAAGTCATTCGAGGACAGGAACGACAAAACAGCCGGAGACATGTGATACCACCATGTGGGAGTTCCGATAATTATGCGGTCATACTTGCTTAAATCCACCCCTAACGGTTTCAGCTCCGGTTTGTAGCCGCGTTTCACCTCATTGTCACCTTGACTTACGGCCTGCTCATAGTTTTGGGGATATGGTTTGACTGTCTCCAGTCTTACTATGTCACCGCCTACGGAAGAATGTACTTTTTCAGCGATACGTTTCGTATTGCCTGCTGTGAAAGAAAAATAAACTGTCAATGTTTTCATATTTGATTTATCTTTTTGCTGTTCATTTTTTGCTGATACGGAGTAACTCAAAAACGGCAATGTCATTAATAGGAATAAGAGACACGCCAATATCCGGGAACCCTTCCTGTAAATTCTATTTTGCATATTGTTTGACTGTTAGATTTACCTATATCTTGAATGAAAGCAGAAAATTCACGGTATCCGGCTCGTAGTGGGAGAAGAAAAGACTTTCTCCTTTATCGAGAGCAGCAATAGCGGACATGTCTTCGCGGGTGAGCGTAAAATCAAAAATATCAAAATTTTGGCGCATACGCTCAATATGGGTGGATTTCGGTATCAATACCACATTACGTTGAAGAAGATAACGCAAGGCGACTTGAGCCACGCTCTTGCCGTATTTTGTTCCGATTCCGTCCAGCACCGGGTTGGTGAAGAAGTCGTTGCGACCCTCGGCAAACGGTCTCCATGACATGATTTGCGTACCATATTTTTTCATGATTTCCTGCGCTTTTACCTGCTGGTTGAACACGTGCGTTTCCACTTGATTAACCATTGGCTTTATGTCTGTATGTTCGGCAAGATCTATAAAACGGTCTGGATAAAAGTTGCTGACACCGATAGCACGGACTTTACCAGCTTTATATGCCGCTTCCATTGCACGCCAGGTGCCGTAGTAATCTCCCAGCGGCTGATGGATGAGCAGAAGGTCAATATAATCTGTCTGTAGTTTGCGTAGCGACTCGTCAATTGAACGGGTCGCTTTTTCTTCCCCGGCATTGCTAATCCAGACTTTGGTCGTGAGGAAAATATCTTCACGGGGAATCCCGCTTTTGCGGACAGCATCGCCCACGTTCTGTTCATTGAAATAAGCTTGTGCCGTATCAATGGAGCGGTATCCCACGCTCAAGGCATCGCTTACGCATCGTTCGCACTCTTCGGGTGTCACCTGATACACCCCATACCCCAAAATGGGCATTTTTACTCCGTTGGAAAGTTTTACGTATTCCATATCAGTTCCTCTTTTCTATGCTGTTTATAATTTGGTTGATTAAATAGTCGGCAGAACGCACTGCACTGCCTTTTATCGTTTCACATGGCATACATTCAGCCGAAGGGCACAAACGTTTTATATCCTTTTCGCTATGTCCGGCACCGCTGCCTTCATGAGTACAAAACGGTATGATCCGTTTCCCTGAAAAATCATATTGTTCAAGGAAAGTATGGACTGCCATCGGCATGGTTCCCCACCAGTTCGGATAACCGAGGATGACTGTATCGAACTCTTCCATTTTACCAACCTTGTCCGTCAGTTCCGGACGGAAATCAGCCTGCAGTTCCGTCATCGCCTGTTTGGTGGTCTCATGATAATCAATCGGATAAGGCACCACAGTATCTATGTGAAACAGTGTACCGTCTGTCTTTTCTGCAAGTCTGCATGCAAGGAACTCCGTATTTCCTATCTCAAGATTACGAATGACACCGTCCACATAATTCTGTCCTCGTCGTGAATAATAAGCTATCAGGATTTTGCTCATGTCTCCCGGTCTTATTTGTTGACACTGTACTTCAGCCATACGGTGTTGCCCATCCGTTCCACTTCGTTAAGTGTCAGCAGGGTCGGGGGATAGTCTATTTGTCTGATTCCGTCGAACACGGCTGCCATTCCTGACCGGCCGTCAATGCCTCCGCCAACCATGATGCTGACTTCATCGAGCAGTCCGGCCTGAAGAAACGCTCCGTTGATATGGCCTCCTCCGACAATTCCAAGCCGTTTAGTTCCAAACTTTTCTCCAAGCAGTTCAACAGACCGGGATAGGTTTATGCCGCTCTTTCCGCAGGCTATCCAAGAAATTCCGTTTTCCGTGAGATAATTGTGGTATTCCCGGGGGCATTGCTCGTCTGTTATTAGCAAGTTGTTGTTGGGTGCGTCTTCCGGCCACATTAAAGTCCCGTGAGTATCAACGGCAATATCATAATGGTCGGCGGAGTGAGCCATATAAAACGTTTCCTCCCCGATAGGGGTCATGTCTTTTGCCTTAAACGGTTCCGGTAACGCGTAGTGCATTTGTCGGCTCACCCGTCCTTCAAGCACCGCGTCAAAATGCAGCCGGTCAAGAGCTTGGTAGTAAACATCTGTTTTTTCAATCTCGGCTGTCATCGCGCAGTCTATACGGCCGTCCACCGATGACATCATGTGACATACTATATACGGTTTCATTATATAAAAGAATTTGTTTTTTGAATTTATGGTGCAAATTTACAGAGAAGTTAACATGTACATATTATCTATATTGCGTACAAAATTATCAAGATTGCGCTATTCTAAAAAATATCAGTACCTTTGCAGTATGAATGCAAAAACAGAAGCAAAAATCGTTTATTCCACACTGTATCATTTGATAAGGTCTGTGGATTTCAGTGACTGGGTAATACACATGTTATGCTTGGATGGGGAAGCATGGTTTGTATATGACGGACGGAATTTTTCTGTCAGTCGCAACGATGTGGTTATTATTACTAAACCGCAGATGATTAGCGATACCGGCCAGTCGGAAGATTTAAAAGTAGAAATCATCGCCGCACCGGGTGAGTTTTTGCACAACCAACTGCCGACCAACAACTTCGGGATAGGCGGTGCGATAAGCCTGTTTGACAACCCGGTAATTCATCTGGGGGATGAGGATGCACAAAAACTGCTGGACGATATGCACGCCATCAGAAAACGCATTGACGACATGGAACATCCGTTTTATCGTGAACTGATTGGCAGTCTCGCTTTGACGATGATGTACGATCTTTTTGCGTTCCACAAACAGGAGAGGATTTCCATGTACGCTTCCGATAGAAGTATGTATATTGTCAAAGAATTGATGGCAATGCTCGAAGCCGGCACGTCAAAATATCACAGGGAGGTGAACTATTATGCCGCACAACTGAATGTAACACCCAAATACCTCTCAGATACGGTAAGACGGCAGACCGGACACAATGTCACTTACTTCATTGCACGCCATACACTTCCGATAATAAAGGAATATTTGAACAATCCTCATCTGTCTATAGCACAGATATCAGAAGAAATGAAGTTCGGGAATCCGGCCAGCTTTACCCGATATGCTTCACGTTATCTTGGCATGTCGCCGAAACATTATCGGTCATCCTTGATGTCAAAGTAAGTTCAGATATGGTAAAGCTAAGCGATAAAAGAAATATCATTTATTCCACTGATAACTTGTTCTTCAAAGCTGCAATTCTATGTATATTTCAAGATTAGGATTGAAATACTTACTGAAATCTCTCCAATGCTCCAAAATCGTTTATCTCTTTGTTCTATGTATAGAGACAATTTTTTCCAATTATTTGTTGCGAATTTGTTGCATACAAATAATTTGATGATATAATACCACTAATTATCAACAAGATAAGATTTATACAAAATCAATGAAATTAAAAAGCACTCTGATTATTATGGTTCTGGCGTTGTCAGCGTCGGCTTGCAACCCCACGAAAGTAATCGACTATTTTCCCGGAGGAAAAACTCCTTCCGAAAACATCATCACAAAAAGTTATTATTTCAATGACATCAAGGGGATTGACGCCTCCTCAGGGATTATTGTGCATTACACGCAACAATCCGCAATCGATTCAGTGCGTATCGAAAGGCCCGACAATGTAATTGAAGTTTTAGAGCTGAAATTGGACAATGACGGCACTCTTGACATCTCGCTTCCAAGCAGCCATCGTTTTCGATTCAAATCAAAGGAACAGCGTCCTCATGTATGGGTTGCCACGCCAAATGTCATCGATTTTGACGCCTCATCAGGAGCCGAAATCAATATCCCGGCCATCTCCGCAGAAAAAATTGAAGCAGAAACATCATCGGGAGCGTTTATCTCTTTCAATGAGGTTAAAACCGATTTCATAGATTTGGAAGCGTCATCGGGAGCAGGCATAAAAATAAATAATATCGTTGCTACGCGAGTGAAGGCAGACGTTTCATCAGGAGCAGGCATATCTATTTCCGGAACTGCTAAAGCCGTATCTCTGGATGCCTCTTCAGGAGGAAGCATAAAAGCCGCCGATCTTATCGCCGACAAAGGCAATGCGTCGGCTTCTTCGGGAGCACATATAAGCTCTGCGATCAAAAATGTATCGATAGACAAATCTTCAGGAGGAAGCGTTTCCAACAAAAACTAAAATATTCATTAACTTTATGGCGAAAATCAGTTCGCCATAAAGTCAATGGAAATACATCACTCCGCATCCAAGACTGAACAACGCCAATCAAACATAGAATTACTCCGCGTAATTGCTATGTTTCTGATTGTGTTGCATCACTATTGCATTCATTCCGGATTTATCGAACTCATAAATCCGTGCCGGCTCACAGGCAACATGGTATTCATCCAATTTATGTCATTAGGCGGAAAAGTGGGAGTAAACATTTTCTTCCTCATCTCAGGGTATTTTATGATTCATTCCACCCTGAAATGGAAGAAAGTCACAAGGCTGCTTTTTCAGATATTTTCCATCAATCTGCTTGTCTTCATATTTTTACGTCTTTTAGGCTATAGCTATACCTCATCTGATTATCAGAAAATCATCCCCTTAATATTTTCGGTGCCGTCCAGTTTTATCTCAAGCTATCTTGTAGTCTATATCTTATCCCCCGTCATCAATAAATCACTGTTGGCGCTCGAACGAAAAGAATTCAGTTTCTTGTTGGTTGTTCTGCTGGCTTATTTCTGCATCTTGCAAACCTTTTTCATGCAAAACACATGGCACTATCTCGGCTGGGCATTCACAATGTACTGCACAGGAGCCTACATACGCCAATACAACCTCACCGGCTTGAACTGGCATTTCGGATGGATTACTGCAGGACTGCTTTTGCTTACATGGGGAGCGATTCTGGCCTATGACTTTGCCGCGATGAAAACAGAAGCAGTACGCAATTTCAAATGGACTTTCTTTATCGCCGATGCAAATAAACTAAATCTATTCCTCCTCGGAATAAGCATCTTCATGTTATTCGCAAAGGCAAAAATACCCTATTCCAAAGGCATCAACCTGATTGGCGGCAGTATCGCGTTAGGGGTTCTTCTATGGCATGACAACAATGATGTCATAAGAAGATGGCTTTGGAAAGATTTCTTGCAAAACTCATCTTATCTGTCAAGCGACTATCTTTGGTTACATTGCATAATATCGGTAACGGCAGTCTATGTTGTCTGCACTATTCTTGAACTTCTACGCCACCATCTTATCGAAAAGCCGATATTCATCCATAAAAAAACGAGTCAGGAAAGATAATCTTCCAATCCTGACTCATTACTATTTATATCTGTTTCAATTCTTAAACATCATCAGCTTCAGCTTTCACCGCCGAATCTGATTTGCGGGCCTCCCTGAGGAACAGGATTTACCTTGACCTCTTCTTTTACAGCAGAAGAAGGCTGTGAACTTTTACCAAGCGATTTTATCTCAGTAGAAACCTTCTTGTCACGGTTGAATGTCGGACTCTTCTCTATAGCATCGATAAACATATCATCATCCATCTGTGACGGAGTCAAAACTATATATCTGGATTTAACCTTATCATCGCGGATTTTATTAGCAGCCTCCGTTCCATAATCTTTCGTAATGTCAATATCATCAATCGGATCCGATTTTTTGCCTTTTCCGCCAAATCCTATTGTCTCTGTTTTCTTGCCATTCTCAACCGACAATTGAAATCCTGCCGCAAGAATCGTGATTTTCACACGATCGCCAAGAGAATTATCATATGCCATACCCCAGATGACATCGACATCCTCATCGATACCGTTGATGAAAGTAGTAAGCTCGTCAGCCTCTCCGGCCATAAGCGGAGTCTCGGCTTCTGGATTAAAATATAGATTGAACAGAAGCTTTTTGGATGTCATGATATCGGTATCACGAAGCAACGGAGACTTTAACGCATCCTCAATAGCCTTGGTCACACGCCCCTCTCCTTCGCCATACCCGGTCGAAATAATCGAGGCTCCGCCGTTGCGCAACGTAGTGTCCACATCATTGAAGTCAAGATTTATACGTCCTTTGCTCGTAATAAGCTCGGAAATACTGCGTGCGGCGGTAGTCAGTGTATCATCAGCCTTGTCAAACGCGTTCACGAAGCTATAATCAGGATATATGTCGGGCAAACGCTGGTTATTGATTACGAGTAGAGCATCGACATATTTTCCCATTTCCTCGACACCAAGCAACGCTTTCTTTATCTTATTCAATCCCTCGAAAAGAAACGGAATAGTGACAATGCCCACTGTAAGCAAGCCCTTCTCCCGCGCTATACGGGCCACGACCGGAGCGGCGCCCGTACCGGTGCCTCCTCCCATACCGCCGGTGATAAAAACCATCTTGGTATTATCCTCAAAAAGCTCGGAAATCCGGTCAGATGCTTCTTCGGCAGCCTTTCGGGCGATTTCCGGCTTATTGCCGGCTCCAAGACCGTTTCCAATCTCTACACGCTGGGGCACGCTTAATGCATTCAACTGCTGACGGTCGGTGTTTAGAATCACAAACGAGACATTTTCTATATTCTGTTTGTACATATGTTCGACAGCATTACAGCCGCCGCCGCCCACTCCGACAACTTTTATAATCGTCTCCATCGGTTTTCCTGTAGAGAATCCGGCTGCATCCATAGCCGGTATATCATTTGTATCCATTTCGGGTCGAATTTACTTGTTATACATCAAAAACTCCGGATTATTCGCCATCGGAATCATTAAATATATTGTCTACCTGACGACGAATCCGATCCCACATCTTTGAGCGGAATCCTGACGACTGGCCACCACCCTCCATTCCGCCGTCACGCTCTCTGCTCTTATCTTTCCCTTTAATCGGCTGCGGCCCCGGCCCCTCGTCAAACGGATCAACATCTACCTGTGAATTTACCGGTATAACCGCATCCATACACTCTTCAGGATTTTCCGATGCGACTTTATTGAGAAGCGCCACAATGTCTATCATCTCGAATCCCTGCAAACGCGGGTCAGAAATACGGATTGTAGTAGGTATACTCCCAAGTCTAACTTTTACACCGCTCTGTTTTGCCAGCAAATCGGTAAAACCTTTCAACTTTGTTCCGGCGCCGACAAGGATTATTCCTCCGGCAAGCTCGGAAATCATAGTGCAACCGGCATATTTAGCCTGCTCCATAATATTGACGGCAATCTCACCCGCACGTGCGCGAATAAAATTGTTGACCTCAATCGGATCCCCGTCAAAATCATGTTTATGATAGCTTGGTTCGGCATTAACGGCATCGCCGACAGCTCTTTTTATTTCCTCAGCCCGTTCTTCAGTATATTGAAGAGCCATTACGTCACGGGTTATGTTGCGGGAGCCAAGCGGCAATGTCGAAAGATACCTTAATGTTCCGTTTTTATAAACTGACACGGTCGTGGTTTCCGCACCGAAATCAACGAGCATACAGCCAAGCTGACGCTCGTCGGCTGACAGAACGAGATCGGCGACAGCAAGCTGACGCACGTAACTCGCCTTGATTGTCACGTTCTGCAATTTGCTTAACGCAATTTCAATGTTACGCAGAATCTTAGGCTTGCACGTAATCAGATTGATGTCGGCAATGATATTTTTTCCAAAGGTTCCTACCGGATTGGGACATTCAAGATTATCGACCACAAAACCGCGAGGACGCACTTCAACGACAGTCCGTTCCGACAATCCGCTCGCCTTGGCCTCCTCTTTAATCTGTTCGACAATCTTGGAAGTAATTTCAGTCTCATCATTATATTGGCGCACCACCTGACGGGATGTAGTCATCATCGACCGTCCGCCAAGCGCCACATACAGACTCTTGATTTTCCTGGGAGACACCACATTATGGTTTTCCAACCGGCGTAGAAGCAATCTGACGCGATTGCTTAGTTCGTCTACGTTCTGAATGATACCGTAACGCACAACGTCCACCGCATTTTCCTCCTCGACTGCAAGAAGAGTCAGAATACCGGAATCATCTACCGATCCCACTGCGGCTCTAATGTGAGAACTCCCTATTTCAAGGGCTGCTATATATTTAGGTTCCATGATTATATATAATGATGCGAAAGAGTTATCTAATTATTTGTGCCATCAACCATCATCGTGCCGATATCCGGAAGTTCCTGTTCAGCTTCAAAATCAACCGGGCTGATAGCCTGATGCAGTTTTTTCACACGTCTTGTAGCTACAAGCTGACCGCGCCATTTCACCGAAAGAGTATCGTAGAAATCCCAACCCTTGACAGGAAGGATCTTTTTATAGGCGAGACGCAGCCGGTCAAACTTATCACCGAGATTATCCATATCCCCGATATTGATAACATGGCCGTGAATCATCGGCACCAATATCACATTACGGCTATCATAAGCCTTGATATGGGTAATCAGAGTAGCCCATGTGGAATCGCTGTTAATGAACGACACCAGCGGCAATACGGCAGTCGGAGGAAACTCCCTGGAGAAAGCGCCGGATATGACGGGAACATCTGAATGATATCTGGCCGTGGCAGATATGCGTTTTCCCACACGGTTTATGTAGTAAGAGCTGTCACGGTCAAATATCCGCGCCACTGGCTCCAGAGGATCAACTTCCACATGGATACGGTTGTCGGTCGTGACGATGCATCTCACCCGCTCTATATTGTCGATTGAGGCCAGAAGCCGTTCAATGCTGTCAGTATTAATCTGATGGATACGCATCTTCAGTGCCTGCTCAGGCAATTTCCCAAGCTCACGGGTAATCTCTTTAACAGTGACAAATCGTGATTCAATAGGGTCTACCACAACACCGCGACATAATTCCGTAGCCGACTGATTGCGTGACCACGAAACAGCCACTACAATATAGGCAAGAAGCACAATGGACAATATGACGCGCAATATTTTCATTTCAATTCTCAGCTGTCGCCAAACGGACAATTTCAGGCAGATAATTGCATATATCGCCCGCCCCTACGGTCAACAAGATTTCAAAGTTACAATTTTTTATCGTTTTTATCAAATCTTGCTTCACAATCATTTCTTTATCGTCAACCGTAATGCGGTCGAAGATAATTTTTGATGTAACGCCCTCTATCGGAGCCTCCCTGGCCGGATATATATCAAGCAATATCACTTTGTCGGCAAGCGAGAGAGCTTCGGCAAACTCCGCAGCGAAATCACGCGTACGCGAATATAAATGCGGTTGGAAAACCACCGTCAGATGCCGCCCAGGATATAACGCTTTCACTGATTTTATAGACGCTCTTATCTCATCTGGATGATGTGCATAATCGTCTATAACCGCACGCACGGGAGACGCTTCTTTCAACCAGAATTCAAAACGCCGTTTCGGTCCTTGAAATGAAGCCAAAGCCTCACGGGCTTTGCCGGCATCCATTTCACCTGTAAGATGACATGCCGCCAACGCGGCGACAGCGTTTTCTATATTTATCTCTACAGGGACACCAAGCGAAATATCGGCAATCCTTACGTCAGACCCGACAAAATCAAATATAATCTCACCATCGGCATGACGTATATTTTCTGCGTGAAAATCACCCGATTCCTTAGAATAAGTATATACTTCCACGTCTTTCCGAGGACGTGGACGCAATTTCAATCCTTCATGGATGACAAGCTTCCCTCCCGGACGAATCAATTCAGTAAATCTGGCAAAACTTTCCAGATAAGCCTCCTCGTTTCCGTATATATCGAGATGATCAGGATCCGTGGCGGTTATAACCGCAATATAAGGCGACAGGTGATGAAATGAACGGTCATATTCGTCAGCCTCGATTACAGAGTACGGCGATGTCTGACTAAGCAGCAGATTGCTGTCATAATTACGCAAAATGCCGCCAAGAAACGCATTACACCCGACAGGACATGTATGAAGTATATGGGCAGCCATGGACGATGTTGTAGTCTTGCCATGGGTTCCGGCAAAACAGAGTCCCTTTGTGCCTCGGGTTATATCACCCAATACTTTTGCCCGCTTCACCACTTCATAACCGTTTGATCTGAAATATACAAGTTGGGGATGATTGTCGGGCAATGCAGGAGTATATACGATCTGCGCTTCATCCGGAC
>CAZYXN010000008.1:18355-41319 GCA_964651105.1 uncultured Muribaculum sp.
GGACAATTCCGGAACTCCTCAGGAATGGCATCGACACTTTCATCAAATGTGATTTCAACGCCCTCCTTCTGCAATGCGTCAGTCAACGCCGAAGGAGTCTTGTCGTAACCGGCCACCAGACACCCTTTCGACAAGAAATAACGCTCCAACGCAGCCATACCTATACCGCCGGCTCCAGCAAAATATACTTTATTTTTCATCATTTCCTTTCCAGAATCTCATAAACAACGTCTACAATTTTTTCATCTGAATCACGCAACGCCATAGCACTTATATTCTCCGATAGCTGACGGCATCGCCCTTCATTGTTAAGAAGCGCCACAATCTCTTTGCCAAGCATACGCGGGGCTTCAGCGTCAAGAATCATCACTGCCGCGTCATTCTCTACAAGAGCTTCGGCATTTTTACGCTGATGATCTTCGGCCACATTAGGCGACGGAACAAGTATCGACGGTTTACCTAACAACTGTAACTCGGATATTGTTCCCGCTCCGGCGCGAGAAACCACAATATCTGCGGCGCGATATGCAAGATCCATTCTGGAAATAAACGGCAAAGCCTTGACAACATTATTATATCGGTCGGCTACTTTTTTACATTCTGCCGAATAAAGTTTACCTGTCTGCCACAGAACATATCCGCCGGCTTTTTCGATAGCGTTAAACGCTTTTTCGATACTTTCATTAATAGTGCGGGCGCCAAGACTGCCCCCGACTACAAGCACCAACTTGCGATGCTCGGGAATTCCGAGCTGCTTGCGAGCTTCCTGAGGAGAGCCGGGACACTGCAATATGTCGGCGCGCACAGGGTTTCCGAGGAGTTTTATGCGGTCGCCCGGAAAAAAACGCTCCATTCCTGGATATGCCACGCATATAGCCGCAGCCTTTTTTGCAAGCAATTTATTGGTCACGCCGGCATATGAGTTCTGCTCCTGAAGCAACGTCGGCACACCATGTTTCTGAGCCTCTTTCAGCATCGGGCCACTTGCATATCCCCCTACTCCAATTGCAATATCCGGCTTGAAACTCGATAATATCTTTTTCGCTTTCCACATACTTTTGAACAGCCGGAATAGAACGCGTATATTGCTAAACAGATTCCGTCTATTGAATCCGCTCACGGGGAGACCGATAATTTCGTAGCCGGCAGCGGGAACGCGCTCCATTTCCATACGTCCTTCAGCTCCAACAAACAAGATTTCAGTTTCCGGATCGCGACGTTTAAGAGCATTGGCAATTGACAGAGCGGGGAAAATATGACCACCCGTGCCGCCTCCGCTTATAAGAACTTTATAATGTTTTTTTTCCATTAAATCAAACTTTAAAATTGAACCGGATTATTGGCCCGCATACCTTCGGGAAGCGAGCTAAGTTCCTCCTTAACCTCCTGCTTTGTGCCGTTCTGAACGGCAGTACGGCTCACACTCAGCATCATTCCGAAAGCAATCGATGTCACAAGTATTGAAGTGCCACCCTTCGATATCAATGGCAACGGCTGTCCTGAAACCGGAAATGTGCCCGTAGTGATTGCCATATGGAACAGAGCCTGCATCACAATCATCACCGCAAGTCCAACGACAAGAAGCACGGGAAACGCCCTGTGACATTTTCTGGCGATAACTCCGGCACGCACCAACAGGGCCAGATAAAGCAACATCAGCAATGTTCCTCCCAGAAATCCTATATCCTCGATAATAATCGCATAAATATAATCTGAAAAAGCGAGAGGAAGACGTGCCGTCTCTCGGGAATTTCCGGGCATTACGCCAAAAAATCCGCCATTGGCCTGCGCCATGTAGGAATACATCTCCTGTCGGTTATCCGCTCTGATTTCCTCCTCATATTTAGGTGTGGACGAGAAATACCGGTCAAGACGGTTTTTCCACGTGCCATGCCGTTCCGCAATATTTTCAGGAGCTTCATCCATAAGCGCGGTTTGTGCCGGCTGTGGATTCAAATCCTTGGCAACGCTTTTCACCAATACTGCCCCGGCTCCGAGCATTACGTACACCGCGACCACCAGGAAAAATTTCTTCAATTCGGTTCCTCCGATCAGCATCATCGCAAGGCTTATCGACATCAGCAATAGCGTGTTGGTAAGCCCTTGTTTGAACAACAACGCCCCAAACAACAGCACAACTGCCGCCGACATATATATGCCTTTGTTGACAACTCCGACTCCCTTAGGCTTTTGAGAACGGGCCATAATCTTGGCGATAACCAGCACAGCCGACAATTTGATGAATTCCGACGGCTGAATAGTGATTCCCATAAGGCTGAAATGTCGACGCGCGCCATTGACAATCTCGCCGAACATCGAAACATATAGCATCGACCCGATACTAAAAATCGCCACCAGCCATGCAAGGCCGAAAAAATATTTATAATGCACCCTTGAAAGACCCCACACAATACCGAAACCGGCAAGCAGCATGAGGAAATGGCGCAGTATCGGGCCATAAACTCCTGCTGAAGCCACCTCTCGGCTTGACGCGCTATACAGCTCAATAATCGACACAAGGCACAAAAAACCGTATATGCCCCATATCGATTTATCACCCTCATGACGATACTCCGCTACCGGTTGAGCCGCTTTAGCGGTCTCCGTGTCGGCCGTCATCCCTTGAGATGAGGGAGCCGCCGTCCCGAATATCATGTCATTATCATTCATTTTTCATATTTTTTACCGCATTCTTAAACTGCTCGCCCCTGTCCTCATAGCTTTTGAACAAGTCGAAACTTGCGCAACATGGCGACAGCAACACTGTCTCTCCTTCACGAGCCGCCATAGCACAGGTATCGACAGCCTCTTTTAAGGAATGGGTGTCATAAATAGCTTCGACCTTTCCGGAGAAAAAGTCCATAAGTTTGGAGTTATCCTTACCCATACATACGATAGCGCGTACTTTCTCTCTCACAAGCGGTTCGATTTCAGTATAATCATTGCCCTTGTCTTTGCCGCCAAGAATCAGCACAACTCCTTTCGGCATGCTTTCCAACGCATACCAGCATGAATTTACATTTGTGGCTTTTGAATCATTTATATAACGCACTCCATTGACGGTATCCACATATTCAAGACGATGCTCGACACCCTCAAAATCAGCAAGAGAGCGCCGGATGTCATCCTTTTTTATGTCAAGCAGACAAGCCGACAGTCCGGCAGCCATCGAATTGAAAAGATTATGAAGACCGTGCAGAGACAATTTTTCTCGCGGCATCATCATGGATGTGTGCGAGGTGTTGAATACCAACTCTCCCGATTCATCGACAAACGCCTCGCTCCCCTGTTCAAAATGTTCGCTGAACGGATAAAGACGGGCTTCTGTCTTTATGCTATGCAACTGAGCCTGTATCACAGGGTCGTCCTGCCAGAAAATAAATGCGTCTTCGGGGGTCTGATTGCGGATAATGCGAAACTTGGCATTGATATAATTCTGCATCTTATATTCATACCGATCAAGATGGTCGGGAGTTATGTTAAGCATGACCGCAATATTGGCTTTGAAGTCATACATATTCTCAAGCTGGAAACTGCTCAACTCTATAACGTACACGTCATGATGGTCACGGGCAACCTGCAATGCAAGACTCTTTCCGACATTTCCGGCAAGTCCGACATTTATACCGGCATTTTTCAATATATGATATGTAAGGAGAGTTGTAGTGGTTTTTCCGTTACTTCCGGTTATACACACCATCTTTGCATCGGTATAGCGTCCGGCAAACTCAATTTCCGAAATAACCGGTATTCCTTTCGCAAAAACCTTAAGCATTATAGGAGCTGTCGGAGCAACTCCGGGACTTTTTATTATTTCATCGGCATTCAATACCAGCTCTTCGGTATGACCGCCATCCTCAAACGCGATATTTTCTTGTTCAAGCTGCTTGCGGTAGTCGGGAGCAATTTTACCGAAATCTGACAAAAATACGTCAAACCCCTTATCTTTAGCAAGAATCGCAGCGCCAACGCCGCTCTCTCCGCCACCTAATACGACAATACGTTTCATATATCGTTATCTAATCTTTAATGTCACAAATGTTATAGTCGCCAGGAGGATGCCTATAATCCAGAATCTGGTCACAATCTTCGGTTCCGGAATGCCATGTTTCGGAGTGTTCCATAACACATGCCCTTCAACCGAAGCGTCTTTTTGGTAATGATGGTGAAGAGGGGTCATCTTGAATATGCGCCGTCCTTCGCCATATTTTTTCTTTGTCGCCTTGAAATACGCAACCTGAATAATCACCGACAGATCCTCAATGAAGAATATCGCGCACAGCACCGGCAACAACAATTCCTTACGGATAAGAATTGCGAAAACAGCGATAATACCCCCTAAGGTAAGACTTCCAGTGTCACCCATGAATACCTGGGCCGGATACGCGTTATACCAGAGGAAGCCTATGAGCGCGCCTATGAACGCGGCCATGTACACCACCAATTCCTCTGAACCGGGAATATACATTATATTAAGATAAGAGGAATAAATGATGTTGCCTCCGAGATAAGCCATTATCGCAAGCGCGGTGCCTATTATAGCCGAGGTTCCGGTCGCAAGTCCGTCAAGCCCGTCGGTAAGATTGGCTCCGTTGGAAGTTGCCGTCACAACAAATATGACAACAAGCACAAACAGAATCCATCCCCCGGTAGCAGCATATTTTCCCATCCACTGTGTCAAATCACTGTATTCAAAATTATTATTTTTGACAAACGGAATCGTGGTTTGAGGCGCTTTCTCATCCTCTCCGACATACACAACCACCGTCTCTTCCGGATTATTCGTTGGCAATTCGATATTTTCACGCATGACTATCGCCGGGCTGAACCACATCGTGAGTCCTACAATCAGTCCAAGACCTACTTGTCCTACGATTTTGAACTTTCCTTTCAGTCCGTCCTTGTCATGACGGGCCACTTTTATATAGTCGTCAAGGAAACCGAGTGAGCCAAGCCATACAGTAGACACGAGCATCAGAGCCATATAGACATTAGTGAGGTTTCCCACCAACAGACATGGAACAAGAATGGAGACGATTATTATTACGCCACCCATTGTCGGTGTTCCCGTCTTTTTCATCTGCCCCTCCAGACCGAGATCACGGACAATCTCTCCGACCTGCATCATCTGCAATCGTTCGATTATGCGTTTTCCAAACACAATCGCGATAAATAACGCCAACACAAAAGCGGCTCCCGAGCGGAATGTGATGTAATCCATCAACCGCGCGCCGGGGAAATTCAAGGATTCAAGATATTGAAACAGATAATATAGCATGATTTGTCAATGTCGTTAAAGTTCTTAAGCGAATACTTCTTTTACCACCTCTCGGTCATCAAAATGATGTTTTACCCCATTTATCTCCTGATAATCTTCATGACCTTTGCCGGCTACAAGAATCACATCGCCCGATGCGGCAAGGGCAGCCGCCGTGCGGATAGCTTCACGCCGATCCACGATACTGAGAGTCTTTTTACGTCCCTCTACGTCAAGTCCGGCTTCCATATCATGCAAGATTTCCGCCGGGTCTTCATTTCGAGGGTTATCGCTTGTCAAAATAAGGCGGTCACTGCGAAGAGCGGCTTCTTTCGCCATAATCGGACGCTTTCCTTTATCGCGATTCCCGCCGGCTCCCACAACGGTTATTATCGAGCCCCGGTTTCCAATCACCTCGCGAATAGCCTGAAGCACATTGACCACCGCATCGGGAGTGTGGGCATAATCCACAATCGCGGTATATCCTTTCGGCGAATGAAATGCCTGGAATCTGCCGGCAACAGGAACGAGACGGCTCATATTGACAAGCACGGTCTCCAAATCCCAGCCCAAGAGAATAGAGGCGCCATATACGGCTGTCAGATTATATGCATTGAATTTTCCGGTAAAAAGCACCTCAACTTCCCGTCCGTTAAAAGTCATCGACGTACCGTCAAGACGGCTTTCGATCACGCGTCCCATAAAGTCGGCGCGAGTGCGCAATGAATAAGTGTACTTTCTGGCGTCGGTGTTCTGCAACATCACCTCGCCGCTCTTGTCGTCAAGGTTAGTCAATGCGAAAGCTGTCGACGGAAGACCGTCAAAGAACGATTTCTTCGCGGCAAGGTAGGCTTCAACCGTTTTATGATAGTCAAGATGATCACGTGTGAGATTGGTAAAAATACCTCCGGCAAAATGCAATCCGGCAATACGATGCTGATGAGCCGCATGCGAACTTACTTCCATCGACGCATATCCGCACCCCTCCTCTACCATACGGTGAAGCAGAACATTGATAGTCAATGGATCCGGCGTGGTCTGGTTAGTCGGGATCGCCTCGTCTTCAATATAATTGCATACCGTGGAGAGAAGACCGGCCTTATGCCCCATCATACGAGCCATCTCATAGATAAGCGTCGCGGTGGTTGTTTTTCCGTTAGTTCCGGTGACACCGACAAGTTTCAGTTTACGGGACGGATTGTCATACCATTCCGATGCGAGATACCCTAAGGCGATAGCGGAATTGGAGACTTTTATATAAGTTATGGACGTTTCCAGAAACTCCGGAAATTCCTCACATACAATCGCAGCCACTCCGCTGTACTGCAAAAGCGGAATAAATGAATGTCCGTCGACATTGGTGCCCCTTACAGCAACAAACAATGACCCTTTGGTGACTTTACGTGAATCGCTGACAACATCGGTTATCGTTTTGTCTTCGCGTCCGATGACCTCTTCTATCACCAGTGCGGAAAGGAGTTTGGAAAGAGATTTCATATTTTTAAATTTTAAATTTTTCTATTGAGCCAGAGACAACGTGATACGGGTGCCGGGGGCAAATGCCGTCCCGGGTGAAATCGACTGCGCCACCACATATCCGGAACCATGGAATTTTACATCCACCCCGGCATTTTCAAGTGTATTAATCGCGTCTCGAAGACTGTATCCGACAACATTTGGCATCCCTGTCTCATTCTTTTTCGGAGAAAAATAACGATAGCCGGTAAACGACAATCCATGGCGGAGATTCTCCACTTTCCCGCCGGGCTGGCTCGCATATATGGTCGGCTTTGTTATTTTAGGCTCCTCAGGATGATAGTCGGAACTATTGTTAAGCATACCGCGTGAATACATCTTTAACGCTATGTTTTTCAAGACCGTGCCGCTTGTACTTGCAGCCCCGAACATATTCTGGGTTGGACGGCAAGTAAGCACCACGCATGAATACAGCGGTTTTTCCGCAGGGAAGAATCCGCAGAAAGCAAGGCGTTTTTTCCCGGTATTATATGCACCGTTTTCTATCATATAGCAAGTGCCTGTCTTTCCCGCGATTTTCACACGGTCATTGCGGAGCATCTTGCCCGTGCCATGTTCCCCCCACACCACCTGAGTCAACATATCGCGCATGAGTTGCGCCGTGCGTGGAGAGCAAGCTTTGCCTGTTCCCATATAAGTGATGGGAAGAACCGAGTCGACTGTCTCGGAATGAAGCCTGTCCACAAGCCTTGGCTTGACATATATTCCGTCATTGGCGATAGCGTTGTAGATGGAAAGAGTATAGAGCGGCGGAATCTCGGTAGTATAGCCGTAACACATACGCGACAACGCGATACGCCCTCCACGGTTGTTTGGAACGCTGTCAATGCGGGGCGGACGCTCTCCGGCGATTCCTGTATTCATCGGGGCAAGAAATCCAAGCTCCTTAAGCCTGGTATAAAAAGCTCCCGGATTTTCGCCGTAACGGGATGTTATAATTTTTGCCATTCCGATATTTGAGGAACGCTCAATCACTTCCTTCACAGGCATAGAGGAAGTGGAATGCGAATCGGTAATCGGCCGCCCTCCGGCATATGCAAAAGCGTTGCCGGTTGCAATTACATCGTCCACATTTTTCACAATTCCATCCTCAAGAGCTATCATCATCGAGAGAGTCTTTACCACGGAACCCGGTTCATAGCCAAGCACAGCGCGGTTCATTCCCTCAATGTATTCTCCGGTCGTCGGATTACGTTCAAGATTGGATATAGCTTTTATATTTCCGGTAGCAACCTCCATCAGAACCGCCACACCCCATTCGGCGCCGCAAGTAGTAAGCACATTGTTAAGCTCGTTCTCAACGATGTCCTGCATGTCGATATCAATCGTGGTGTGAATATCATATCCCGGCACAGGGGGCACATCAGTCCAATTCACGATATCTTTGGTCAAAGGCACCTTCTTGGCGATGCCCGGCTTGCCGTAAAGCAACGAATCCAACGCGCGTTCAAGCCCCGAGATACCGTGAGTCTCTCCGGTAATCGAATCAATCCCGACACCTCCGACGCTTCGGGCCGCCATAGCTCCATATGGCTTCACTCGGCGGTTGATACGCTCTTTAGTCAATCCGTTCTTATTAGGGTTCTTGATGTTAAAAAACGGGAAAGTACGCAAAAGCATATAATCGGAATACGAGATATTGGAAAGAATCTTATAGGCCCTGGGCCGCTTTTCTTTTGGCTTGTCAAGCGGCTTTTTCAAGCGTTCTTTCCATTCGTCCTTCGTTCTGACAGGAAAATGCAAAGCCAGCGAATCGGCAAGCGAATCAAGAGCGAGAAGATAACGGCCTTCAAGGAAGCGCTCACTGCGGAAATCGATTCTTACATGATAGAAACTCAGATTGGTCGCAAGAATCTGTCCGTTATTCGACAATATATTTCCACGTTCAGGCGAAATTTCAATGACTCGCGACAATTCCGACATAGCCTTCTCATTCCATTTGTCAGCCGACAGAACCGTATTATCAAGTAGCCTATACGAAATTTTTCCCGCGAAAACAAGGATGAAACCTATCACCAGAATATAACGGAGTAAGATATGTGTGCGATTTTCCTTCTTCATTTATGATCAATTTCTTGAAAGTTTAAACGGCGGCTGATCCTGTATTTTCAAATGCAGATGCATCGTGTCGACAAGCTCCTGCATCGACGATTCACGAATACGGCTCATATAAGTGCTGCGCTCCCTTATTCTCTCTGTCTCAACCACCTCCAGTTGCTGTTCAAGCCGGCGTATTTCCTCCATACGGGTAAGGCACTGATAACGGTTGGTGATATAAGCCATCACCATCAACATTCCTAACGCCACAGCTTTCCAATGACGCGAAAAAAAGTCTACCGACAGGAAGCGCCCGTATAAAACGCGTGTCAGTACATTGTCTTTTTTCTGCTTTTTCTGATTGGTTTGCGCCATCGTTTTGTCCCCCTACAATTTTTCAGCTATTCTCAACTTGGCGCTTCTCGAACGCGGATTCCGCTCCACCTCGGCCTCGTCAGCTACAATCGGCTTGCTGGTAAGCAACTTAAAGGGAGACAGATTACGGCCATAAAAATCACGGGCGTCTTTTCCTTCGAGATTACCGGTACGCATGAAATTTTTAACCAGACGGTCTTCGAGAGAATGATAGGTGATAATTACGAGCCTGCCGCCCGGTTTAAGAGCTTTCAACGATTGCAATAAAAACTCACGCAACGAGTCAATCTCGTTATTCACAACTATACGCAACGCCTGAAACACTTGTGCGAGCTCCTTCTTTTCCTTCTTCGGATTAATCAGGCGCGACACTGCGGCAAGAAGCTGGTCAGTGGTCTCAATCGGAGCGACAGAGCGGGCCTTTACGATTGCAGAAGCAAATTTACGCGCATTTTTCAACTCTCCGTAAAGATAAAACAGGTCGGAAAGCTGCTCTTCTGTATAATTGTTTACGACCCATGCAGCCGAACGGGAGGCATTACGATTCATTCTCATATCCAACGGCCCGTCGCTACGGAATGAAAATCCGCGTTCGGGATCGTCAAAATGATGAAACGACACCCCTAAGTCAGCGAGAATCCCATCAACACCGTCCACACCGTAATAACGAAGGAAATTGCCCAGAAAACGGAAATTTCCGTATACAAATGTAAATCGAGAATCATCAATAGCGTTAGCGCGAGCGTCAGCGTCCTGATCGAAACTATAAAGATGCCCTTTTTCCGAAAGTTCGGCGACAATGGCACGTGAATGACCTCCTCCCCCGAAAGTAGCATCGACATAGAAACCATTCGGCTTTATATCAAGGCCTTGAATGACGGGCGACAATAACGCCGGAATATGATATACATCTTGACTCATTGTGTGGGGAGCGCTTAGGTTTATTTTGTCGTAAAGTTAGCGAATTTTATAAATTTACATCCACAAATTCTTAAAAATATTTCACCAATTTATCAACATTTTCGCTTCCGCGCCATGAACGGTTGAAAAAAGGCGTTTTATCTCTGTTTAAGTCAGTTTAAAACAAAATCGGCTAACACATATTGATGTCAGCCGGTTTTACGTCCGCCTCATCGAGAGACGGCATATTAATATATTTTTAGTTTACAATTGCAAATTCACGCCAGCGGAGCAATCATTTCCGCAAGCCTGTCGACCCCTTCCGACGCACCCATCTTAAGAACAGTCACGCCGGCAGGAACCGCTGCGGGATTAGGGTCTATATAATATACCGGCACACCGCGACGCACATAATGCAACAGTCCGGCAGCGGGGTACACATTGAGCGAAGTCCCTATTACGACAAATATATCGGCCTCCTGTACGAGTTCGATAGCCGGCTCTATATTCGGCACAGCTTCCTGAAAGAAAACAATATGAGGCCGCACATGATGCCCGTCAATGATTGTGTCAGGTGTAGTCTCCAGCATCTCCGGAGTCAGTTTATAAACCTTTGACTCATCATCAATAGCCCTTGCCTTCATAAGCTCGCCATGAAGATGAAGCACATTACGGCTTCCGGCGCGTTCATGCAGGTCATCGACATTTTGCGTTATAATGTATGTGTCAAAAAGTTCCTCAAGCCTGACAAGCCCCTTATGACCTGCATTCGGTTCGGCTTTCAGCAGATCCCTGCGTCTCGCGTTATAAAATTCATGTACAAGCTTGGGGTTACGGGCAAAACCGTCGGCGCTCGCCACATCCATGACAGGATATTTCTCCCATAGGCCGCCGCTGTCACGAAAAGTGGATATGCCGCTTTCAGCGCTCATTCCGGCACCGGTAGATATTACAAGTTTCTTTTTCATCGCATATTTACATTTTCAACGTAAATATAACAAATTCGCGACACTTTTGCCCCCTGATTCGCTTATTTCTTTTTATAGAGCAAAAATGAGGGATTTATTCGCATATATACGCCTGCGGCAAAACTGGCGCTGCTTTTCATTTTTTCCCTGAATCCGTCAGAATTTGTTCCGTTACAAGATGTGCGATAATAGAGATCGGCAGTGACTCCCAGAGAAAATCCCGGAGCAAATTCACGGGCATAATCAAATCCCAGACAAACCGTAGAAGGCTTTTCATAGGTCATCCCCGGATTTTTTGTAGACACACAGCCAAACAATGGATAACCGAACATCGATATGAATTTATCTCCGTAAAAATAACCGGCCTTGATGCGGGAGTTCCTGATATCCAGATTTCCATGGACATAAAAAGCAGCGCCGCTATTAAACGGCCAAAGCTCTCCTGCCTGCTGATAATAACCGAGAAAATCGGCCTCAACCGACAGGCGACGCAGGTTACGATGATTCATGTCCCATGTCGCGCCTACTCCTATCGCGCCGTTCATAAGCGTTTGCACCGATTTGGAAGTTATCGTGTCGATTTCGCCTCCTCGATGTTGGGCAAGCAACTGTAACGGAGTATAAAAATGAACCTTGGACTTTTCATCATTATATTTTATACGGCTCGACAAGCCAAACACAAACTCTTCCTGATGCACATCATTTCTATATATAAAACTCTCCCAATTGACCCACAGATCAGCATCTAGCCAATTGTTCTTATACAGCACCTGCGCGCCGGTTTCAGGATCGGCGGTAAGATTCAGTTCCGGTTCATAAAGCGGCATCAGCAACCGATGATTGGCCCCGCCGTAAATCGATCCGAGAATCACCTGCAATCCAAAATCAGTAGCCATCTGCACTCTCAGCAACGGAACAACGTGAAACCCTTTGGTCCGCTCGCCGCCGGTCCAAGCCGCGATGTCACGATAAGCCATATTGGGATATTTGTCAGTACCCCAAAAACGCGTGAGACTCACCCCCAATTCTGCCTTTACCCACGGCGACGGCACATAGCTGACTTTTGGCTGTAGCTTGAATCCCGGCAATGTATATCCGTCCATCACAGAAGTCGAGAACTCATTGTCACGAAAAAACAACAGGCTTCCCACATTCAGCCTCACCTCTCCTACCAGTGAAGAATCAAGCCGCGTGTCAGCCAAGTATATGTATTCATTAAATTGAGCTGAAAGATTGCCGCAAAAAAACAACAATGCCGCAATCGCCGCAAAACTACGTAACAGATTTACCATATCAATAAAAATAGAATCAACCGGAACATCCGGTTGATTCTATAAACGAGCATATTCTCAAAATATTACTTTTTATTGCGGTTACGCCACAACGCTGTCATGTCTTCAAGAGTCTTGCCCTTGGTTTCGGGAACAAGCTTATAGACAAATATTGCGGCAATAACGCAAATCACGCCATAAAGCGCATACGCGAACATATGTCCGAAACGGCTTCCCATTTCGCCAAGTTCCATATTGTACATCGGCACGAATGTACTGGACACGATGAAATTGAATATCCATTGGAACGCTACGGCGATAGCCACGGCCGCGCCTCGGATTGTATTAGGGAATATTTCTGAAATAAGCACCCAGCATATCGGCCCCCACGAGAACATAAACGATGCCGAATATACCATTATGCTCACAACCGGAACAATCGGAGCGACAGTCACAATATTGGAGAGAGCCACACCGAACGCACCGACAGCCATACCGATTGAACCCCATATAAGCAACGGCTTACGTCCGAGTTTCTCCACAGTAAATATAGCCACGAGAGTGAACGAAATGTTGACAATGCCCATGATAATGGTCTGAACCATCGGGTTGCCCATATTCATCGACTCAAATATGCGCGGCGCATAATATAGCACGGCGTTGATACCGACCGCCTGTTGGAAAACAGAGAGCATGATACCGACAAAAATGACCATAACGCCAAACGAGAACAGACGCTCGCTCTTAACGTCAACGGTTGATTTGATGTCAGCAAGGATTTCACGGGCTTTATTGATACCGTTGATACGGGCAAGCACACCGAGGGCCTTCTCATCCTTACCCACCAGAGCAAGATAACGCGGCGATTCCGGAACAAGGCACACCAATATCGTAAACGCTCCGGCAACAAACGCCTCACTGCCGAACATATAACGCCAGCCGGTCATAATCGTCCATGCGTCAGAACCCGACACTACGATATAGATGTTCTCAGCAGTCTTCTCAATAATAGGATTGGTATGGTCGCCGAGAATAAGGAAATTTACAAAATACACCACAAGCTGTCCGAAGATGATGGCAAACTGGTTCCAGGAAACAAGAGTGCCTCGAATATTCGAAGGAGCGACCTCGGCTATATACATCGGGCATATCGCAGATGCAAGACCGACACCGATTCCTCCGAGAATACGGTAAAAGTTAAACATCCACAGAAGGCTATAAGTAGGCTTGCCATGTTCAAAGAACATGAATTCCGGGTAATACGAGCCCAGCGCCGACAAAAAGAAGAAAATTCCCGCAAGAATAAGCGATTTCTTACGTCCGTAATTCTGAGCGAAAAAGCCCGACAGAGCGCTACCCAAAATACATCCGAGAAGCGCGCTCGAAGAAGTGATTCCGTGAATCACGTCGGTATACACAAAGTCTTTCGCTCCGAGAAAGAACGCCTGCAACCCTTTTTCAGCTCCGGAAATAACCGCAGTATCATATCCAAAAAGCAATCCGCCCAGCACTGCAACAAGAACTATTGAAAACAGATAGGACTTGCTTCCTTTTTCAGGATAATCCATATTTAATAAGATTTATAGGTTAGTATTCAAGGTTAAGAAATACGACTATGACAGGACTCGGAATCCGAGCCCCGTCATAGCAGCATCTATCTATATAAAATTTCGTCAGTAACAGCCATCGGCTTAACAATACATGGCAACGATTGCTTCATAAAGCTCCTGCTTGCCACTGGTCTGCTTCGGCTCATTGACCTCCTTGCCATAAGCGGCAACTTCCTCGAGAGTAAGCTTGCCGTCCTCGAAATCCTTACCCTTGCCTGCATCAAACGAAGCGTAACGCTCGGCAAGCATCTTCTTGTAAGGAGACTCTTCAAGAAGAGCCGCAGCACTTTCAAGCGCGCGTGCCATAGCATCCATACCTGCGATATGAGCGATAAAGATATCCTCAAGGTCGGTAGAGTTACGACGAGTTTTGGCATCGAAGTTGGTACCGCCGTTGCCAAGACCGCCGTTGCGTATAATCTGCATCATAGCCTGAGTAAGTTCATAATTGTCGATAGGGAACTGGTCAGTATCCCAGCCGTTCTGATAGTCACCACGGTTGGCGTCAATAGAACCAAGCATATTGTTGTCAACGGCAACAGCAAGTTCGTGTTCAAAAGTGTGACCTGCCAAAGTCGCGTGATTGACCTCTATGTTAAGTTTGAAATCCTTGTCAAGGCCATGAGCTTTCAAGAAACCGATAACAGTCTCGCTGTCTACGTCATACTGATGTTTTGTCGGTTCCATCGGTTTAGGTTCGATAAGGAATGTGCCGGTAAATCCTTTTGAACGTGCATAGTCACGGGCAAGAGTCAACATCATGGCCAAATGCTCTTTTTCACGTTTCTGGTCAGTGTTAAGAATGCTCATGTAACCTTCACGGCCGCCCCAGAACACATAGTTTGTACCGCCGAGAGCGATAGTCGCGTCAATAGCGTTCTTAATCTGAACAGCAGCGCGGGCTACCACGTCAAAATCAGGATTGGTAGCAGCTCCGTTCATATAACGGGCGTTACCGAATACGTTTGCAGTTCCCCAAAGATTCTTGATGCCTGTTTCAGCCATCTTTTCCTTAAGATATGCAACGATTTCCTTCATATTATGCTCATATTCCTCCACTGAATCGCCCTCGCTTACAAGGTCAACATCATGGAAACAGAAATATTCGATACCCATCTTCTGCATGAACTCAAAACCTGCGTCAGCCTTCTGTTTTGCAATCTGAAGAGCGTCAGAACCTTCGTTCCAAGGGAACTTTTTAGTTCCGCCGCCAAACTGGTCGCCGCCTTCAGCGCAAAGTGTGTGCCACCAGGCCATAGCGAATTTCAACCAATCTTTCATTTTTTTGCCAAGAATCACCTTTTCTGCATCGTAATAACGATAAGCCATCGGATTCTTGCTATCCTTACCTTCAAACTTGATTTTTCCTATTCCGGGAAAATACTCTTTAGTTGCCATAATTGCAATTTGTTTTAGATTAACTTATGTTAGTGATTTCATTTTATTTCAACTCCGATTCCAGGATTTCTTTCCATCGTCCGTAAGCGTCAGCGTAAGCCTGACGGTCGGAAGCCTTGGGTTCGATTATCTCTATACGGTCGAGTGTGGCAAACGCTTCATTGTTGTCAGCATATATACCCGCTCCTATACCCGCTCCTTTAGCCGCACCGACCGAACCGTCCGTGTCAAACAATTCAATAGTAGCTCCGCTAACACCGGCAAGCGTCTCCCTGAAAATCGGGCTGAGGAACATATTGGCATGTCCGGCATGAATCTTTTTCACATTCATCCCAAGCGATTCCATTATTTCGATTCCATATTGGAAAGAGAACACGATACCCTCCTGCGCGGCCCTGACAAGATGCTGCTTGCCATGGCGCAGGAAATTGACTCCATGAATAGAACTTCCGATTTCCCGATTCTGCAACACGCGTTCAGCGCCATTACCGAAAGGAAGGATTGTCACACCTTCGCTGCCGATAGGTACATTGGCGGCTAAATCGTTCATTCCCGGATAACTGATTCCCTCAGGAGCGACATTGCGTTTAATCCAAGAATTAAGGATGCCTGTGCCGCTTATACAGGCCATAACCCCGAGGCGAGTCTGCCCGGTGCCATGATTGACATGAGCGAAAGTGTTGACACGTGACTTCTTATCGTAATTAACTTCTCCGTTAACACCGTAAACCACACCTGAGGTGCCGGCTGTCGACGCTATCTCACCCGGATTAAAGACATTTAACGACAAAGCGTTATTAGGCTGGTCGCCCGCACGATAGGTGACCGGAATCCCCTCGACAAGACCAAGCTCGTCGGCAGCCTGAGCCGTCACGCAACCCTGCACGGCAAACGTCGGCACAATTTCAGGAATAATCGAAGGATTATAT
The DNA here is from genome assembly GCA_964651105.1 of uncultured Muribaculum sp. Lineage (GTDB taxonomy): Bacteria > Bacteroidota > Bacteroidia > Bacteroidales > Muribaculaceae > Muribaculum. Next base: position 34,637 of record CAZYXN010000008.1, read on the forward strand.
CCGAAATATTCCATTATTATATCGGCAAGCTTTTCATTTTTGAAATCCCAAAGCATAGCTTCCGACAAACCCGAGACCGTAGTACATACACGGTCGGTGAGCTTCATTGCGATATAGTCGCCCGGAAGAAGGATTTTATCTATCTTCGAAAACAATTCAGGCTCGTTCTCTTTAACCCAGGCAAGCTTGGTCGCGGTAAAATTGCCCGGAGAATTAAGAATCCGGCTCAAACAGTTCTCTTCGCCAAGTTCACAGAATGCCTTTTCACCATAAGGAACTCCTCGCGAATCACACCAAATAATGGCCGGACGCAAGACATTACGATTTTTATCTATACAGACAAGACCGTGCATCTGATAGGAAATTCCTATTGCCTTAATATCGGAAGGCTCAATCTGAGCTTTGGCAAGAATTGAGCGGGTAGACTGCTTAAGGTGCTCCCACCACTGCTCGGGATGCTGCTCGGCCCATCCTTGTTTAACCGAGATAATCTCAGCTTCAACTTTCGGGAAGAAAGCAGAAGAGACACACTTGCCCGTTTCCACATCAACAAGACTCGCCTTTACCGACGAGCTTCCTATGTCATAACCTAATAGATACATATTCTTATCTGTGTTTATAAGTTAGCTTATTCTGTTTTTTAACGTCGACTACGATTATACCTTTTACGGTCAAACTTGTAATACCTGGCCGCTCTGTGAGCCACCCCCTGCTGACGCTCCTCAAGAGGAACGACATAATCCATAAGCGCTATCTTTTTATGGAAATTACGGGCATCCACCCTATGATTGAGCAAAATCTCATATAGCGAGCGGAACTGAGTGGCGGTGAACTTGCGCGGCAACAACTCAAAAAGCACCGACGGGTTCATGTCAGTAACACCGCGAAGACTTGCCAGAGCCTCGGCAATAATCAGGTTATGATCAAATGCCAGGTCTCCTATTTCCGATACCGGAGTCCAGAAAGCGCTTGAATTACCCAACTGCTTCTCATTGGTGCGGTCTATCTTCACAAGAGCCACATAACCGATTGTCACTATACGCTCTACATGAACCTGCTGAGCCCGTTCAAGCCAAAGCACATCTCGCGGATCTTTGGTTCTGTCTTTTGATCCGAATGCCTTGAATTGCATGAGATTGACATTTTTCAGACCGGTGAGTTCAAACAGGACCCGCGCCGCAGCCTGGTCCAAATCCTCGTCTTCGTAAATAAGACTGCCGGGAAGCTTCATCCCATGGAACTCGCCGTTGTCGTCAATCCCGTCTCGTTTCACCAAAAGAATACAAAGCCCTTCGCCGTCAAATCCAACTACGACGCAGTCCACAGAAATATGATTATTGGCTAATCGGTATTGAGTTTCGGTTTGTTCCATGGTGATCCAAAAATCTTTTTACAGTGCAAATATAAATCATCTTTTTATAAAAACCAAATAAGTTTTTGATGTTATAAAACATTGCTTACGTTAAAGATAGTTTTCATACATTTTACGCAAAGGCCCACGCCTTATCATCTCAGGGATGATATGTAATGCAATGTAGCGTCCATGACAGGTCAGTCACCGCTGAATCTCACATTCCTCGGATAAATCGACACCTCATAGGCAACCGCTTTAGGCGAACGCGGAATCACCCTGGTGTCACGGTAATAGTAACGATTCTGACAATCCCAGGCGCCCCACTCCAGCTGGCGTGTCTCTCCCGACGGGATATTGCAATTAAGAAACACTTTCCTTGCATGAAGCATATTGCCGCTTTTCGCATCCCGATACACAATATCAACCTCAAGCGACAAGACCGCCTTGACATATCGGTTGATCACACGGAAACTCTCTTTATTTGAACGCAAAGCCTTATCATAACCTACCACCATTATGCTGTCGCTCGACAGAACCGATGCCGTATCGGCATTCCAGACGATCGATTCGGTCTTTTCCTTAACCGCTTTCAGTTTTCCACGCGTAGTCCTGGTGTCGCAAAACGCGTTGCCGCAACACAGCCAGACAGCCAAGATTAAAATCAACGACATTCTCATAGGTAGACCGGCTCTATCGGGCCGTCAGATGGCACCGGAAAAACTTTCACACATCCATCCTCATTCGGGACATCGCTCCCGGTAGTTCTCACATACAGCCGCGATAAATAAGGTATCATCCTCCATATCTGGAAACTGAGTTTTTTACCTCTACGTTTAAACGACAACCTGCTGTCGCCGGACAATGTCAACGTAAACGACTTTGCCTTAAGCAGCCGGGATCCTCCGTCGGAATCCGTAAACAACGAAGCGGCATACACCCCCTTGGCCGACGTGCCGGAAAGTGTGCCCATAACCGTGCCGGGGAGCAGAGAGCGCGACGGCGACCGCAATATAACCATACGGTAAGTGTCGGCGCCATCAAAACGCGGAGCATCGGTAACCCGCTCTATCAACACCATAGCACCGTTATAAGGAAAACGCCATATACCCTCAACAGAATGCAACGGACGTTCGGCCAGTTCACGCTTCAGCAAGTCAATATCGGAATATTTTTCAACATCAGCCGACTGAGCCGATACCGACAATGCAAAAATCAAGATAATTAATGAGAAGAGACGAGACATCGAGAGATAAAATCAAATTGTTTTAAACTGGTATTGAAGCCCGAAACTCAATATCTCTTTCAGCTGCCATCTGCCCCAACTTCTGCGGTCGTCCTTAGGAGTGCTTGAATCATACCTCAGATGCACGAAAATCTGAGTCGAGAGATAACGGTTGATGGAGAAATTGACCGTATTCTGCCAATCCCCCTGCAAATAATCATAATCGGTAAACAAGAAGAAACGGGAAGTATAATTGATATTCCACATAATATCCCAGTTTATCTTAACTTCCGCATTGCTACCGACCTCGCTGACTGACTTATGTCCTTCTTTGATTCCGAAATTCTTTACAGGAACATGACGGCTTGTCGACACTTTCAGATTGTATGACAAGGGAGCTATAGACACATCCACATTAAACCGCTTGGGTTTGTTTTTAAGATTATAAGTCATACCGAGACCGACGTTCAATTCTCCGGGCGACATAAACGCCGCCTTCATATTACGCGTATTCGGCTTATAATTATTAAAAAACTGGGTTTTAAACATAGCGGTCATCGAATAATACCAATTGTTGACAGCCCTTAATCCAAGGGTTCCGTTAAATTGGAATATATCCTGACTTATAGCATAATTATGTATCGAATCGCTCGGCGCGCTTGCTATACTCAGCTTATATTGGGTGGTCGCTTCCGCAATAAGATTGGGATGGAATTTAGAATTGAGCTTCACGTTCCATTTAAGATTGGCAATCGCATTGATATTGTTGTCTCCGCCTTGATACCAATTGGGACTGACAAATGCCTGCGAGAACTGGGCCGACGCGTTCAACACATGAAGCCAATGTTTCTGAATCACGTCTACCGGAGCGACGCCTGACTTGAGATCGGATTCAGCCACATTCACAATCACCTCGTTAAGAGTAATCTTGGATGTCGACGGATCGACAGTCGCCTTATAAGTCTTTGGGGGTACCGGCAATGTGTTTATATTATATCTGACACGCTCCGGATAAGCTATCACATACCATTGCTTGAGCGAGCGGTAACGGCGATTGCTCTCGGCGACTCTTTTCAGCCAGTCGGTTTCCGGAATATCGCCGGCAAGAATCAAACTTTTATCAACGACATTAAATGAATCAAGATACAGGACCTTATCAAAAACCATAGGCATGAACGCTACCCGAGGCAGCTTGCCGGGCTTTATAAATGACAACTTCGTATAATACTCAATCGAGTCCTCAGCCTCGTCATCGCCTATAAAATCATAAAACGGATTTTCTTCCCGCCTTAACTCATCAATCTCCTCTGCTGTATATTCCTTCTCAACCTTGTCCAGCAATTCCAACAATTTCGGATCAGCCTGCGATTCAGAAGGCGACTGAGCGCAGAGCATCCCGGTTGAGAAAACACAAGACAGCGAAATCAATAATGTTATGATTATTCTGGCACGTAACATAGCGGTCGATTTATTATCCGATACAAATTTACACAATTTCACGGAAAAATCCGAATATCAGTCCCTCATCGCACAATATAAAATACACAACCGACAACATTTTAAAGAAATGCCGGAGACAATGACGCTGCGAAAAAAAGCGTTCACACAAGAACTTATGACAATACTATCACCGATTTATATAGAGTTTATTTCTCGGCAAGATAAATGGAACATGTACCGAATGTCAGGCGGCGGCAACGGCAGTTACGGAAGCCGGCCTCACGAATAAGCTGCAACATCTCGTCACCCTGCGGGACAGCGGCAATGCTTTCAGGCAGGTAGGAATAGGCTCTTACATCGCGGGAAACCGCTTTTCCGACCCATGGAATAATATAGCGTGTATAAAATTTATAAAACGGTTTTACAAGAGGCGACCGAGGAGTGGACAATTCAATGACACACAATGTGCCGCCACGCTGCATAACACGATACATCTCGGCATATCCACGGTCAAGATGCTCGAAATTGCGCACTCCGTAAGCCACGGTAATGCAATCGAAAACTTCGGGGGGGAATGGCAAGTCAAGGCAATCCTCATTCATAAAACGTATTGCCCCCGACAAGCCGGCATCCGCGACTTTTCTCTCGGCAACCGCAATCATGCCCGGGCTGAGATCAATCCCGGTTATGCGGCCCGGATGAAGTTTTTTAAACATAAGCATGGCGAGATCGCCGGTGCCTGTGGCTACATCCAAAATATGCTGTGGAGACTTGCGTCGCAGCATATTGACAGCACGCAGCCTCCACAGTTTATCAATGCCGAAAGTCATCATCCGGTTCATGAAGTCGTAAGCCGGCGCGATAGAGTCAAACATGTCTCTGACCTGCTCCGTCTTACAGCGCCCGTCGCCGTAAGGATTTATCTTTTCGGCTTTTACTTCCATCAACGAGATTCAAGATAGCGAGTCACATTGTTCTCTATGCGTTCGGCAAGATTGCCTTCATCGCCTCTGACAAATTTTTCGCCGGTAATGTGTTCATAAAGCTCGATATAACGCTCGCTCACCGACTCACAGAACTCATCGGTCATTTCCGGCACCTGCTGTCCGGCCTTTCCCATAAAGTCATGTTCTATAAGCCATTGACGCACAAACTCCTTTGAAAGCTGACGTTGGGGCTCACCCTTCAGGAAACGTTCCTCATATCCGTCGGCATAGAAATAACGGGAAGAGTCGGGAGTATGTATTTCGTCAATAAGATACACCTTGCCGTCACGCTTGCCGAATTCATACTTAGTATCGACGAGAATCAGCCCTTTTTCGGCCGCTATTTCAGAACCGCGTTTGAACAGCATGCGAGTATAGCGCTCCATGGTTTCATAGTCATCCTTGTCAACAATGCCCTGAGCTATAATCTCCTCTTTAGAGATATTTTCATCGTGTCCGGCTTCAGCCTTTGTTGTCGGGGTGATTATCGGCTCCGGGAAACGCTCGTTCTCCTTCATGCCTTCGGGAAGTTTCACGCCGCATATTTCACGCACGCCATTGGCATAGTCACGCCATGCGCTTCCGGTGAGATAGCCGCGAATAATCATCTCCACGCGGAAACCTTCGCATTTCAGACCTACAGCAACCATGGGGTCGGGCGTAGCAAGCTTCCAGTTGGGAACTATATCTGATGTCGCATCAAGAAATTTAGCGGCAATCTGATTCAAAACCTGCCCTTTATAAGGAATTCCCTTAGGCAAAATCACATCAAACGCCGAAATGCGGTCAGTAGCGACCATCACCATCAAATCGTCGTTTATGTCATATACATCACGCACTTTTCCGTGGTACACGCTTTTCTGTCCCGGAAAATTAAAATCGGTTTTTGTAAGAGTCTTAATCATTCTCGTTATTTTGGTTTTCTGTTAATTTCTGCCGATCATCCCATCGTTGATAAGCCTCGACAATCCGCTGCACCAACTGATGTCGCACAATATCTTTTTTTCCGAATTCAACCATCCCGACACCCGGCACGCCATTTAGCACCTTCAATGCCTGCACCAATCCGGAAACGGTGCTGCGCGGAAGATCTATCTGCGTTATGTCGCCGGTTATTATCATTTTCGCATTCATGCCGAGACGGGTAAGAAACATTTTTATCTGATGGGTCGTGGTATTCTGAGCCTCATCAAGCACAATCACGGCGTCGTTGAGCGTGCGTCCGCGCATAAACGCCAATGGCGCGATCTGAATTACATTGGTTTCCATATATTCCTTAAGCTTCACTGCCGGAATCATGTCCTCAAGCGCGTCATAAAGCGGCTGAAGATAAGGATCGATTTTATCTTTCATATCTCCCGGAAGGAAACCGAGTTTTTCACCGGCTTCGACCGCCGGACGCGAAAGAATTATTTTGCGCACTTCGCGGTTCTTAAGAGCTCTTACCGCCAATGCAATCGCAATATAAGTCTTGCCGGTTCCCGCAGGGCCAAGGGCAAAAGTGAGGTCATTCTTTGTCACCGATTCGACCAGCAGCTCCTGATTGGCCGAACGTGCCGTGATAGGCTTGCCGTTGACTCCGTAGATAATCGCGCTCTCTTTCGGCATCTCTTTTGGAGCCTTGCCTTTTACGACATCGAGAATCACATCCTCGGTGAGTTTATTGTATTTCGAGCAATAC
>CAZYXN010000009.1:0-733 GCA_964651105.1 uncultured Muribaculum sp.
TACGCTATCGACGAAATCGGTTTCTCAATCGTGCAAACTTTCGCTGCTACTCACTAATCCATTGTCTTTCAGATAATATTCGATAAAAATCTATTAAAAGAAAAACAATGGGAAAAGTAAAAATTAAAAGAAAGAGTACCCTCATCGACATGACCGCGATGAGTGACGTGACTGTTCTTTTGCTTACTTTCTTCATGTTGACCTCGACCTTCCTGCAGAAGGAGCCGGTTACCGTGCTTACTCCGTCGTCAGTGTCGGAAATCAAAGTGCCGGTTACCAACACCACTACTGTCCTCATCTCACCCGAGGGGAAGGTCTTTCTATCGGTTTCCGGTGACGCCGACTCTACTTATTCAAGCGAAAAAGTTAGAGCTGAACTTATCAGAACAGCCATAGCCGAGTATAACAAGACTCATAGTAACAAAGTACAGCTCACTAACGAACAGGTTGCAAAGTTCTCAAAGATGAACATGTTCGGTGTAAGAATCGCAGATCTTCCTGCATTCCTTGATCTCCCGCAGATCAAGCAGGACGAAGTCATCTCCGACATGAACAATCCGTCGACAGGTATACCCATCGATGACAACAAGGACTTGACCAAACCTAATGAGTTCCAAATCTGGATGCGCGCAATCTACAATTCATCCAACCCCAATCTTGAAGCATCAATCAAGAGCGGAGAGGGTATTGCAATCAAAGCTGACAAGGACACCCCCTACACTACCGTGCATAA
>CAZYXN010000009.1:743-17071 GCA_964651105.1 uncultured Muribaculum sp.
AACCTGCAGACCTTGAAGATGAATAAGTTCAGCTTGCTCACCGCACTCAAAACTGAAAACGATTAATCATTATGGCACAGATAGAACAATCAGACGGCGGCAAAAAGAAAAAAGGCGCCCAAAAGAAGATGTCGATCCACGTGGACTTCACGCCTATGGTGGATATGAATATGCTCCTTATCACGTTCTTCATGCTCTGTACCACGATGATCAAATCGCAGACATTGCAGATATCTCTTCCGTCAAACGAAAAGGTAGAGCAAGAGCAGCAGAACAAAGCTAAGGAATCGCAAGCAGTGACCCTACTCCTTGACACCGAGCGTGACGAAAACGGTAATGTGAAATTTGATCCCGAGACAGGCCGTCCGGCTCATATCATCTATTACTATTTCGGAAAGGCCGATGTCTCCGATGAAGACAAGGACGGACGTCTTGACAACAACACACTTAAAGTCGAGAAGTTCATCGGCAATCAGAACGGAGAAAATCAAGGTATACGTAAAATCCTTCACGATAAAAACCAGACAGTGCTTTCTAAAATCGCTGTCCTGAAGAAAGACTGGAGGAATAAAACCATTTCTGATGAAGAGTATCAGAAGAGAGCAAAGGAAATCCGTAATGACTCGCTTATTACCGACCGTCCTGTAGTAATCATTAAAGCCGGCCCCAACGCTTCTTGGGAAAGCTTGATCGGAGCTCTCGACGAAATGCAGATTAATCAGATTTCACGCTACCAGATTGACAATATCAACGGCGTTGACTCTCTGTTGATATTCGACTACCTCGCAAAGAATCCTAAAAAGTGATGAATGGTTTAACAATTAATTGACAAAAGAAAATGGCAAAAGATGTAGATCTTTCATCAAAAGAATGGCGCGACATAGTATTTGAGGGTAAAAACCAGCAATTTGGCGCCTATGAATTGCGTAAGGAGTCTGATGCTCGTCATAATAAGGCAATGATTGTCGTTATCATCATCATTGCTATCGCATTCCTTCTCCCGTTACTTGTCAACACCGTGCTTCCCAAAGCAGAGGAGCGTCCGGAGGATGTTACAGAGCAAGCTCTCGTAAGCCTTGACAATGCGACCGAAGATCAGGAAGAGGAAGAGGACGAACCCGAACAGGAGCGTTATGAAGAGGAGGTAGAGCAAGTTCTTCCTGAAGAAGTGCTCAACACCGTCAAAGTAACCGAGATTGCGATTGTCGAAGACGACAAGATGAAAGCAGAAGACGAAGTGAAGAGCGCCGATGACCTTGCAGCCACTACTACTGCATTCGGTCAGAGCGACTTCGACAAAGGTACCGATGACCGAAATGTGGTACGTGAACATAAGGATGAAATCGTAGTTGAAGAAAAGAAGCCTGTTGAAGAAAACAAAGTCTTCACTGCTGTTGAGCAGATGCCCCAGTTCCCCGGTGGCGAGGCCGAACTTCTCAAATACATTCAGAGCCATCTGAAGTATCCTCCAGTGGCAGCTGAAAATAACATCCAGGGCCGTGTCATCATACAGTTCGTTGTAACCAAGACCGGTAAAGTAGGTGAAGTCAAAGTGGCTCGCGGCAAAGACCCCGACCTCGACAAAGAAGCAGTACGAGTTGTAAAGACTCTTCCCGACTTCATCCCCGGAAAGATGAACGGACAGGCAGTAGCCGTATGGTACACACTTCCTATCACATTCAAACTCCAAGGAATCTAATCTTACATTAAGATATTCCCTAAAGAGAGCATAGCCGCCGGCGGTTATGCTCTCTTACTATTTAGACAAATTACTCAAGCCAGATGTTTCAAATTGAAAAATTCAGCTAAAATATATGAAAATTAGGCTTCAAGGCTTGACATGATAACATAGTTTTCTTAACTTAGCGTGGTTGAACATAAAATTAATGCCATGGCTGAAGATAACGAAATGCGATTTGACGAAGATGAAGCGATAAAATTCATCCGCAACTATATGCCCGAAAATATCCGCAATCTTTATTCCGACGATGAAATTCTAAATATCATCGACATGATTTGGGATTATTATGAACAAAACGGACTTCTCGAAATAACGTGTGAAGAATATTCCGACAACTCCAATCCGGAATTGCCTAAAATACTCGACTATGTGAGCAAAATGCTTAAAAAGGATAAGCTGGCTGTTGTCGACACCAACGATGTCCATTATATCGTAGAGGGAGAATTGGAATATGAGAAATCAATCGGTCTTGAGGACGCATAATCTTTTGCCGATGCTCACCTGCCGATTGTCAAAATTAAAACTCATATGTGTCACTCTGCTGGCGGCATTCGCCATGCCAGTCAGCGGGCAAAACATCTTCACATCCATAAAAGAAAAAATCACCGGAAAATCCCAGTCGGAAACAACAGTTAAAAAGGAGAAGCCAAATAAAAACACAAATCAGCCTGATCCGTTGGAACTGTCACTCGACGAAAATCTCCTTCTTCCGGAAATCCCGGAAAAACAACACGAACAGATAGCCGTCCATATGAACAGTCTGGCTAAAAAACTGGCGGCTCATAAACGTGAACGCGTGGAAACAATGAGAAACGGAGAGGTTGTCGTATCAACGATAGCTGCCGACATTTTATTCGAGCCCAATGACACTGTGCTCACAAAAGCTTCTCACTCGCTTTTACAACCATATCTTAATCTGATGCGTCAGCCAGGAATGTATAAACTGATTATTGTATGTCATACCGACAATACAGGCTCGGAAACTTATACCGACCGTCTCAGCGAATCACGCGTCAACAGCGTCAGCGAATACCTTCTGCAAGGCAATCAATCCAATCACGCCACATTAGTGCCTTATGCTCTCGGAGCAAGTGACCCATTATATCCTAATAACACTATGGACAACCGGCGTTCCAATCGCCGTCTGGAAATATTCATAGTCCCCGACCGCAGTCTCATTGAGATGGCAAAATCCAACAAATTGCAATAACGTTTAAGTAATTCACATAAAAAAAATGAAACATTCAAGTATTTTTGCTATTGCTCTGGGAGCATTGGCAATTTCATGTTCAAACCAATCAGAGAGCGGTAAATATACATTGACCGCCACAGCAACTCCTGACGATGCCGGCAAAATGGCATACATCATGAACTTTGACACAGGCGACAAAGTAGACAGCATTGTCGTAAACGGCGACTCTATCGTAATGAGCGGAACTGTAGCCACTGCCATTCCAGCACGCCTCATCGTCGGCAACCGTCCTGTCGTCACATTTATTCTTGAGTCAGGCGACATAAACATCGATTCTCTCGGCACCGCTTCAGGAACTCCGCTGAACAAAGAATTTGAAGAGTTCATGGCCGCAAGCGACTCACTTGCCTCAGCTTTTCAAAAAGCTGATACAGACTCAGCCCGTCAAGTGATATACGACGCATACAACGAGTTGTTTCAAACCGAAATGACAACACAGGCAGGAAACCCTGTAGGATTCTTTGCATTCTCATCGCTCGCTCATGGCTTTTCACCTGAAAAGCTCGACAGCGTTCTGACAGCACATCCAGAATATCTCGCATATAGCCGGATTCAGAAACTTCAGACTATAAACAACAATCTTAAGGCGACTGCTCCCGGAGCGAAATTCAAGGATTTCACAATTGAAGGCGACAGCGCTGTTTCATTCAGCCAATATGTAGGAAAAGGCAAATTCACTATCGTGGATTTCTGGGCAAGCTGGTGTGGCCCCTGCCGTCAGGAAATGCCGGTAATCAAAGACTTGTATGACACATATCATGCCAAGGGCCTTGACGTGCTCGGCGTGGCCGTATGGGATAAACCGGAAGATTCCAAAGAAGCTATCGAACAACTCGGATTGCCATGGCAACAGATACTTAACGCCCAAAACGTGCCGACTGACCTTTACGGCATCTCAGGCATACCGCACATCATGCTGATCGGCCCTGACGGAACTATCCTGGCTCGCAATCTGCGCGGCGACTCATTACGCAACATCGTAAAACGAGCAATGGAGCGTCCCGAATCATTCAATACCGCACAAGCCACTTCCGCACCCGACTCCAACACAGAAGCTCAACAATAAACGCGACAACACCGCCTATAGAATCCGCTAAAAAGTCTATCACATCAAGACTCCGGCCAAGATCCATGCAGTCTTGAAGAAGTTCGATAATACCGCCGAAAACTATTGTTATCAGCAATATTGCCAACAATACGTTTTTCGGCGGTTTTTCATCAAGCAATCCATAATCGGAACGCATGAAGTCATATGCGAGACATATTGACAGACCGAACATCATAATTCCGTGAACAACCTTGTCCATCCCGGCAAACCATTGTATATCGTTATCAGGAAGCGGATGGGGAAACAGGGTCAAATACAAAATCGCGATGACAACTATCGCCGAGGCAACGCCTACCGGAAATTTCATTAAAAACTTTTGCATTCTAATCAAATCATTATTTTTATGCAAAGTTAAGCATATTTACATATATCTCAATTCGCAATTCAAAAAGATAAGATATCTTAACCTAATATATCCCAAAATATAATACTTCCTATTTTTATCTCCACAAAAAGTGCCAGAATGAAAGATTTTAGCTAATTTTGCGCCAATAAAGACGATAGCAATACACTATTATGGCACAAAAAGTTCAGTTTGGGAGCAAAATAGGTCTTATTGCCGCGACTGTGGGGTCGGCCGTCGGACTCGGAAATGTATGGCGTTTCCCGGCCGAAGCCCAGGCAAACGGCGGAGCCGCCTTTCTGTTATTATATATCGGATGTGTGTTTCTGCTTGGAATTCCCGTCATGCTTGCCGAGTTCACTCTCGGCAGAGGTTGCCGGAGCGATTCGGTGGGAGTTTTCAAAAAACTGGCTCCGCATACTCCATGGTGGATTGTAGGGGCTGTCGCAATCCTTGCCTCCTACCTGATACTGTCATTTTACATGGTGGTCGCCGGATGGACTTTTGAATATTTATGGCAATCCATAACGGGCGATCTTTATACTCCAGCGCAGGGACTCACATCAATTCACGGGATAGAAAACCTTGACTCGCAATTCACGGCCAAGATGCATGAGTATATTCTTACAGGAGCACGTCCGCTTGTCATGACCTATATCATGATTGCAATCAATCTCGCGATTTTGCTTCTTGGAGTGAGGAAAGGAATAGAGAAGATGTCCAATATCCTGATGCCGCTGCTATTTATATTACTCTTGATTTTCGCAGGTGTCGCCTGCACGCTTCCTCAAGCCGTGGAAGGCCTTGAGTTTTTTCTCAAACCAGACTTCAGCAAAATAACACCGACGGTTGTCATCAACGCCCTCGGTCAATCATTCTTCTCCCTTTCACTCGGCATGGGCATACTTATCACCTATTCAAGCTATTTCCCGAAAAACACAAAACTGACACGCACAGCCGTCACAGTGTCGCTGCTTGACCTGCTTGTCGCTGTCATGATGGGATTCATTATATTTCCGGCAGTAAAATCTTTCGGACTCGCAACGCACGAACTCGAAGGAGCCACTCTGGTTTTTGTCACGCTCCCCGAGGTATTCGCCCAGATGCCTGCGACTCAGCTATGGTCGATACTGTTTTTTCTGCTTCTGATGGTTGCAGCCCTTACGTCCACCATTTCCTTGGGAGAAGTATCAATCGCGTTCATGCAAGACCGTTTCAAACTCAAACGCTCAACAGCATGCTGCACGGTCATTCTGCCGCTTTTCATATTAAGTTCCATCTGCTCTTTGTCGCAAGGATCGCTATCCTGGATTAAGATTGCCGGGATGAACATCTTTGACTTCCTCGACACTGTCGCGACCAACATCATGCTTCCGGTTGTGGCCATAGGCATATGCGTGTATCTCGGATGGTTTTCTCCAAAAAATTATTTTTACAACGAACTCACCAACTATGGCAAAGTAGAAAGCCGTTTTTATCATCCTATCAGAGCAATCGTAAGATACATGGCTCCGATACTTATAGCAGTAATTCTGCTTGCCAACTTCTTCTAAATTATGGAACACAAAAACAGAGCTCAATTCGCCACAAGACTTGGCGTAATAGCCACCACCGTAGGCTCAGCCGTAGGACTCGGCAACATATGGAGATTCCCTTATGAAGCCTGAGCGCACGGAGGGGGAGCTTTTCTGCTGATTTATGTCATCTTCATATTGTTTCTCGGAATTCCCGTCATATGCGCGGAATTTATCATGGGACGAGGAACCCGGAGCAATATATTCGGAGCCTACCGAAAACTCACTTCATGCCGCCGATGGTCTTGGGTGGGATATATCGGCATTCTCGCTTCGCTGATGATATTATCGTTTTATTCAGTTGTTGCGGGGTGGACGCTGGAATACTTCTTCCAGTCCATACAGGGAAGCATCGCCGAAATGTCGCCCGATGACCGGCATCTGGCATTTGACACATTCGCATCGGGATGGAAATCACCACTTTGGACTATCATTTTTCTTGTCATAAACGGCTGCATAATGCTGCGCGGCGTTCAGAAAGGCATTGAGAAAGTTTCCAATATCCTCATGCCGGTACTGTTTGTCATACTGGTTCTTTTCTGTATCAACTCGCTTACATTGCCAGGAGCGCGTGAAGGACTTGAATTTCTGTTTGTCCCTGATTTTTCAAAGGTTAATTCAGATGTGCTTTTAGGAGCTTTGGGACAAGCGTTTTTCTCACTTTCTCTCGGACTTGGCACAATGCTTACATACGCAAGTTACTTTTCCGACAGGACCCCATTGGTGAAAAGCGCCTCGACAACAGCAGTCCTTGACACTTTTGTTGCGATTCTTGCCGGAATAATCATCTTTCCCGCAGTATTTTCGTTCAATGCCGAGCCGGCTGCAGGCCCGAAACTGGTGTTTGAAGTCTTGCCGTCCATATTTCACCAAATGCCTTTCGGCGTAGTATGGTCAACCCTTTTCTTCTTCCTGCTTTTTCTGGCATCGCTCACATCCACCATCTCTATGAGCGAAATATCCATAGCGTTTTTCACCGAGCAACTCGGCATGAGCCGTCGTATAGCGACTCTTGTCAATACCGGCATAGCGATTGTGTTCGGCACATTATGCGCGCTTTCATTCGGGACTCTCAATGATTTCACTATTTTCGGCAAAACCATATTTGACCTGTTTGATTATGTCTCAAGCAATATTCTGCTTCCTCTCGGCGGAATGCTGATATCGATATTTGTAGGATGGGTTCTTGACAAAAAAATAGTAAAAGCGCAACTGCAGGGAGCAGGCACGCTTTTACCATGGGTTTTCAACGTGATTGTATTCAGTCTCCGTTATATCGCCCCAATAGGGATAGCGCTTGTGTTTTTAGCCGGCCTGGAGATTATTTAAACATATTGGCATTCAGCTCGCCGATACCGACGGTCACTTGTTCGCCGGATGCCATATTCTTGACAGTCACCTTATTCTCGGCCAATTCGGAATCGCCGATTATAGCCACGTAAGGGATTCCCAAGGCATCGGCATATCCCATCTGCTTCTTCATCTTGGCATTATCAGGATAGATTTCAGCGGCTATCCCCAGATCACGCAATCTTTTTACCGCTTTGACAGAAGCTGCAGCCTCTTTATCGCCAAGATTAAGGAAAATGACTTTTGTGCCATGAACGGCATCGGCAGGGTATAAGTCAAGAACGTTCAACACATCATAAATGCGGTCAGCGCCAAACGAGATGCCTACACCCGACACTCCCGGCATTCCAAAAACACCGGTAAGATTATCGTAACGGCCACCTCCGGTAATCGAGCCAATCTGCACGTCGCGGGCTTTGACCTCAATGATAGCTCCGGTATAATAGTTAAGCCCGCGGGCAAGCGACACATCCAAATCGAGTTCAGCCCTAAGTCCGAGCTCCTGGGTCGCGTCAACAATGAACCTAAGCTCTTCGATTCCCTTCATCCCTATTTCCGAGCCGGCGAGAACTTCCGACAGCTTGCCGAGACGTTCGTCAATATTGCCGTCGATTGAAAGCACCGGAGTCAATGCGTCAATAGATTCCTCCTTCAATCCGCGTTCTCTTAATTCTTCTTTCACATTGTCTATACCGATTTTGTCAATCTTGTCAATGGCCACTGTGATGTCAGTCATTTTTTCAGGCTCGCCTATCATCTCGGCAATACCGGCAAGCACTTTACGGTTATTAAGCTTGATAGTTATATTGATCTTGAGACGGCTGAAAACCTCATCTATCAACTGAAGAAGCTCGACTTCGTTCAACAATGAATCAGAACCCACAACATCGGCGTCACATTGATAAAACTCGCGGTAACGCCCTTTCTGCGGACGGTCGGCGCGCCAGACAGGCTGTATCTGGAAACGTTTAAACGGAAACTGGACATCATTGCGATGCATCACCACATATCGAGCAAAAGGAACCGTCAAGTCATAACGCAATCCCTTTTCCGAAAGAGCCGAAGTAAGTTTTCCGGAAGCTTCACCCTTTTCTAACAACGCGGAATCCACACCATGCAGATAATCTCCGGAATTCAGGATTTTAAAAAGGAGCTTGTCGCCCTCTTCACCATACTTACCCATCAGGGTAGATAGATTTTCCATTGCCGGAGTCTCAATCTGCCGAAATCCATAAAGGCGGAATACTTCACGTATTGTGTCAAATATATAATTGCGACGCGCCATTTCAATCGGCGAAAAGTCACGCGTCCCCTTTGGAATCGAAGGTTTCTGTGCCATAAAACTTATTTTTCTTAATTTTTTGCAAAGTTAAGCATAAAAGACCGATTCGCAAATCAGCACGCCGCCAAATCCTTCCAATTTACATCAAAACTGCGATTCAAAGCATCATAACACCACCTTGACAGCTTTTCCGGCAACTGATATAATATATAAACCGGCAGACAAACCGCAAATTACATTATCCCTCGAACGGCATACCTGCACCCCGTTACTATTGTAAACAATGATTTCCTCTATGTCGGCAACCCCATTTATCTTAAGCCGTCCAAATTCAACAGATATTTCAATATCGTTCTTTTTCATATCCAAAAGGCTTGAATCATCTTCAATCGGCTTAATATTATAATTTTTCCATATATCGGCATTTCTATAATCATCAAGGCATGATGCATGAACATAGAAAACAGCCGATAAATAACCATCCCACAGATTACCGGACAGCATGGGAGGGGTCAACGGATGCATAACAACTTTTTTGACAGACGAATATGAAAACACGTTTTCTCCAATCTCTCTGACCGACGACGGGATTTCCAATGTTTCCACAAGAGAATGCGTAAATGCTCCCACTCCTATCGATGACAAGTGACGCGGCAATTGAATCGAAGTTATCGCTGTGCTATTGAAACAGTTCTTTTCTATGGAAAATGACACCGGAATTTCATAATCATCACTTTCATTTACCTCAAACACAACCTCGGAAAGTCCGGTAAAATTACAAAATGCGCCTAAACGCTTCACATTTTTCCCGATTACAGCCTTGGCAGTTGCAGCACAGCCTCTAAATGGAGTGCCACTAACCTCGGCATCAATTGCTCTATAATTAACTGATTCGAGGCTAAGACAATTCCAAAACGCATCATCGCCAAGAAATCCGAGATTTTCAGGAATAGTTACCGATGTCAACGGAGTATTGAAAAACGCGACTTCCCCTATATATTTGCAATCAGTCAGATTCAGTTCTGTTATCTGACATCCGTTGAACGCCCCATAACCAACAGTATCTATTCTTGAGGGAAGATTGAGTACTGTGGCATTAAGGCAATGTCCAAAACAATCCTGCGCCAAAACAAGAGGAACAGAGCCGTCTCTATTTTCAAATTCTATTTTACGTAAATTCTTAGTGCCATAGAACATGTAATCGGGAATGCGCTCCACATCCTTCCCGATAAATACTTTGTCAAGTCCGTCGTTACCAAGGCACATACTCTTAGACCCTGCAAGCTTTTTCGACAAAACTTCCACTGATGATATTCCGGTACACTTTTTGAATGCCTCATAGCCAACGTTATAAATACTCTCTCCTAATGTGAGCCGGGTCAAAGAAGCACACCCAGAGAAGGCGCTATCCCCAATTGTCAACAGAGAGGACGGCAAATCTTTAAACCACAATTTACCACAATCCTTAAACGCGGCATCACCAATACTCTCCAAACCACCGGGCAACTCGATATCCCCTATAAGCGAAAAGCCGCTCAACATCCTGTCACCAATTCGCTTTAACGTCGACGGGAATCTCACACCAGTCACTTTGGTGCTTAATCGATTGTCATATGACGTATAATAACTATTCCATGAACCATCGGCTATTATTGTCGTACCTTCCCTTATCTCAATACATCCGTCAGCCGGAGAATAAATTTTATCCGGTTTCAATGCAATATCCCCGATATATATTATTCCATCACACACATCAAGTGATTTTTCCCACGGAGTATCGGCAAAAGAATTGGCGGCAATCTTTTCGACTGAAAGAGGCAATTTCACATCAGACAGACTTGACTTGGCAAATGCATTAGTATCGATTATCCGCAATTTTTCAGAAAACAGAATCTTGTCATACTCTCCCGCCCTAAAAGCTTCTTCCGGCACCACCTCAAGATTCCTCAAATCAAGTGTGCCGGAAAGTTTGACATCACTAAACGCATATTCTCCGATTAATCTTAATTCTGAAAAATCAATATTGCCACGCAACTTACATCCTCGAAATGCATATCTCCCAATCTCGGCGAATTTAGCCTCAGTCTTTATTTCAGAAAGTGAAGGAGGAAATGCATAATCTCCAATTTTAGTGACTTTTGATGGAATCCTCAACGACTCAATCGAACTCGCTCCGGCAAACGCTTTAGTTCCAATCCCGGAAATAGCGTCAGGCAATACTACATTCGCAATCCGTTCATTATAAAGAAACATATAGGCTCCCACTTCCGGAAGAGACTTTGGCAATATGACTTCTGAAAATGAAGCATAATTAGCATATCTATCAGGTTGCGCGAAAGCGCCTGATAAATCATTACACCGTATCTTCATTGTTATTTTATTTCCACCGAGGCCAGTCGATTGTGACTGAAATTCTTCCGAATAGGTGTCCGAAATATAAAATGTAGCCGTAGTCGTACCCATTCCGACATCCGATTTGTCAATCTGAACCGTTGCATAAGGCTCGTCCCCGGGAATAAGAACTACATTGGAAATATCGAGTTTGGCAACTGACGACATTTTTCCTGTCCCGCTCACAAGGTAAGCTATGTCAGATCCGTTAAGATAACCGGTCACTATAAGTTCATTGATTCTGGACTCATCGCTATCCAAAATTTTTTCCGAAAGCGTGCCAGGTTCAGAAACCTTAATCTCCAAACGTGTCGTCTGAGCTTGCAAATCAACAACCATAAGCGACAATAACAACAGACAAATAAACGAAAGTGTCTTCATTTCATAAATTACGGAGTCGCTCGCCCCCCTCTCAACTCCATTTTTTCATGAATTATAAATACAAAAAGCGCGGGACGATTCCAGTTTATCTCATTCCAGGCATCGCCAAACGCCATTTGATAGAATAAACAGTCCACTCCCACGCCATATCGAATATCGATAACTCCCGCATCGGGGAGTGGATACACGACACGCATGAGCGTTTCTGAACTGCTTTATCCTCTATCTTTTGAAATTGGCGATTTCGGAATGAAGGACAAAGCTAAAAACGCTTTTCTAATATGTCTGTACAGGATACAAATCCAGCACACACAAAATTAGCAATAATTCTGTATATTACAAAAAGAGAGGCCATAACCCTCTTCAACCTACTGAAAATATAACGTGCAGAAGTAATTCTACCGTAGAGCGGTCAGATAGTCGGCTACAACAAAAGTGCTTCCGCCAATAAAAACAGTGTCATCGGAAAGGGCGTTGCCAAGAGCTGAATCCACAGCATCTCCCACAGTGTGATAAATACTGCCGTACAACCCGGCTTTTTCCGCTTCCGAAGCCAGCGCCTCGGCGGGAAGGGCTCTTGCCACAGATGCCTGCGTAAAATAGTAACGAGCATTTTTAGGCATCATGCACAAGATATGGTCAATCGCCTTGTCATTTACAAATCCTATCACAATATGCTTTTGTCCGGGACATCCCTCAATCTGTTCAGAAAGATAGGTCCATCCTCCCGAATTATGCCCCGTATCACATATCACAAGGGGATTTTCTCTCACTTTCATCCACCGCCCCATAAGGCCGGTCAAAGCACACACTTCGGCAAAACCTTTGCTAACAGCTTCCGGCGATATATTCCAGCCCTGATCGGCCAATTCATCAAGAGCATTCAAGATTGTGGCGGTATTCTTTTTCTGACAGTCTCCGGAGAGCTCGCCCGAAATATCTCCGTAAGGTGTCTCTTTATAATGAATACTATCGCTTTCAGACAGAGCCTCACTATACAAAGGATTGTCATCGGCATATCTTATCGGAGAATTTTCAATGCGGGCCTTATCGGCAAACACCTTTCTGACCGATCCAGATGACTCCCCTACCACCACCGGAATCCCACGCTTAATGATTCCCGCTTTCTCCGATGCAATCTTTTCAAGAGTGTCACCCAGAAACTGCATATGATCAAATGATATATTGGTAATGACCGACAACGACGGAGTTATAATATTAGTGCTGTCAAGACGACCTCCAAGCCCGACTTCCACTACGGCCACATCAACATGACGACGCTGAAAAAACTCAAATGCCATCATCATCGTCAATTCAAAAAAAGAGGGATGCAAATCAAGCTCCATACTCCGGTAGCGTTCAACGAAATCCACGACTTCCTCCTCAGTGATCATTTCCCCGTTCACACGCATCCTTTCCCTGAAATCGACCAGATGCGGCGAAGTGTAAAGGCCCACTTTATATCCCGAACTTTGCAGTATCGCGGCAATAGTGTGGGAAACCGAGCCTTTGCCGTTGGTGCCCGCGACATGAACGCTTTTAAATGCCTTATGCGGATTCCCAAAAGCCCCAGCAAGCGAAATTGAAGTTTCCAGCCCCGGCTTATACGCTTCAGCTCCTACACGCTGAAACACCGGAAGCTGAGTATATAGAAAATCAAGAGCTTCTTTGTAAGTCATAACTAATAAACAATTAATCCGGTCAATCCGGCAAGACAAATAATATAGATAGGATGCAGCTTTGTGAAATAATTAAGGCAAAACGCGACAACACATATCGCTATACTGACAGTGTAGTCAGGAAAATTCTGCCTGTTCATCAACAATAATGCCGCAGAAGCTATCAGACCGATTACCACAGGACGCAACCCCATAAATATGCCTTTTATCACCCCCGATTCCTTATGCCGGCGAATAAAGTGGCTTGCGTAAATAACGAGCAGAAACGACGGTATCATCACTGTAACCGTGGTCACAATCGATCCCCACACGCTCCCGGTCACAACATATCCGATATAAGTGGCGCTGTTTATCCCGATAGGGCCAGGCGTCATCTGGGATATCGCGACAATATCGGTGAACATCTGCTCGGAAATCCATCCCGGAGCAACGACCTCACGTTCAATCAACGCCAACATGGCATAGCCGCCCCCGAATCCGAACAAACCTATTTTAAGATATGCCCATATGAGTTTCAAGTATACGCTCATTTCCGTTCATCCTCCTTTCCGACATCCAGCAATTTCTCAACACGCCTAAAATAGAGATAACCACCAAGACCGCCCAACAGAATAAATACAATCGGATTCCATCCAATGTATATCAAGCCGGCAACGATCACCGGAATCCAGACTGTCTTAAGATTGATTTTCGCGGCTTTTGCCGACGTAATCACAGGCGCAATAATCAACGCCACCACACAAGGACGAATACCCATAAATATCTTTGACACAACCGGATTATTTTTAATAATATCGGGAGTCAGAAATATAGCGATTGCAAGGATGATCAGAAATGACGGCAATATAGTCCCCAACGCAGCTACCGCACTTCCTTTCAACCCTCTCAGCTTATCGCCTATCGACACCGATATATTAACCGCAAGTATGCCCGGCAGCGACTGGGAGACCGCAAGCAAATCCAAAAACTCCTCCTTGCCGATCCATTTATTCTTATCAACTATCTCACGCTCGATAATCGAAATCATCGCCCAGCCCCCGCCAAACGTAAACGCTCCGATTTTGAAAAACGTCCAAAACAGTCTGAAATACAATTTATCCATCACTCTATCAAATTTCGGCTTCAAAGTTACACATTAATCCTCACCCCATAAAAAATATTTTTCTTCGGGATACCTCCTGAATGACCGCCAAAACAAATCGTACAGACACTCACACACATTGAACACTCCATAGTCAAAACAGTATTAGATTAGTTTCCGTCTGCAAAGATAATACACAATTCAATCAAAAGTAGGCACAAATTATCGTAACCTCCGCAACTTTTTCAAAAAAAATACGAGCTGCGCCAATAACGACACAGCTCGCAATAAGTTTTAAGGCATCAATCAAAGGTCAGCCCCAATCCATCCAATCTGAATCGGTTTCTCCGGACTGAATGATTTCTACAGAATCAGTGGGCAATGAATCTGAGACAAAAAGATAATGCATAGTTAAAAAGTTGTTTTAGGGTTTGTTTTAGGATTTAGTTTTAACAATTGGCATTATGAATAATGCTTCAAGTTATCAAAAAGTTTTCTAAGCGCCTAAAAAATTAAACCTTTTAACATAGATTACACTATGATTTAACACAACTCAAATATTCTTTTATAGCTCAGTCCCAAAGCCACTAAAATTAACCTTTATTAAACATCTCTTTTATCGCTCCTATCGAGCTTAACACTCCGGAAGCTTCGTAAGGGATATAGACAGTCTTGTTGTCCTGTCCTGATGTCATATCCTTCAATGTTTCTATATATTTCAATGCAAGCATATAGGTAGCCGGATCTGTATTTGACGCTTTTATAGCTTCCGCCACACGCATTATCGCCTCAGCCTCAGCCTGCGCAGTCAACACTTTTGCACGGGCCTCGCCTTCCGCACGCAAAATTTCGGCTTCCTTTACAGCTGTCGCCTGATTTATCTGAGACTGCTTGTCACCTTCGGAGAGAAGGATGACTGATGTCTTCTGCCCTTCGGCATTAAGAATCTCGGCACGGCGATTACGTTCGGCCTGCATCTGCTTCTCCATGGCCTCACGCACGCTCTTGGGCGGAGTTATATCCTGCAGTTCCACACGATTCACCTTAACGCCCCACTTATTGGTAACCTCGTCAAGAATAGCCTGCAAACGTGAATTTATCGTGTCACGCGAAGTTAGCGTCTGGTCAAGTTCAAGTTCGCCGATAACATTTCTCAAAGAAGTCTGAGTCAATTTCTCAAGAGCATTGGGCAGATTATCAATTTCATAAACAGCCTTTTTAGCATCAACAATCTGGAAATAGAGCAATGCATTGATTTCAGTTGTAACATTGTCTTTAGTGATAACCTGTTGGGAAGGGAAGTCATATACCTGCTCCCTCAAATCAATTGTTGTGGAAGATGTAATACGCACAATCTGCCGGCCATTCACGGTTGATTCCACCCGACGCGTATAGACCACTTTAGGTTTATCGATAAACGGCCAGATTATGTTAAGTCCTGGAGAAAGGACGCTATGGAACCGTCCAAGACGTTCCACAACTCTGGTTTCCGACTGAGGCACAATCTTAACACCTGCCGACACCACGATTATAACGACAAGCACAAGCACTCCGAGAAGAATAAAAGTTTCCATATGAAGAAATTAAATTGGTTTTACAATCAGAATTATACTGTCATATCCTGTGACTTTCACATTCGCACCGGAATCAACCGGCCGGCCGTCAGCGCTTCTCGCCTGCCAGCTATCACCGTCAATACGCACTCTGCCAAGAGCTCCATTTGCCGGAATAGCCCGCTCCACAATCACTTCACGGCCTATCAATGCGTCCATATTGCTATTGTATTCCTCTCTGTGACCACGCGATTTCCGCAATCTGTTGACGAACGGCGCCAGAAAAACAAATGCAACAATCACACCCACCACGACTCCGGCAAGCTGCCACTGAAGGGAACATCCCAAGATGTCCATAACCGAAGCGACAAGACATCCTACTCCCACGCAAAACGTAGCAATCCAGCCGGTCAAAAGTTCAAGCACAAGCAACAACGCTGCCGCTATAAGCCAAATAATCCAAAGAGCCATAGAAAAAGCCATATGTCGTCAATCAATAAAACGTTTTGTCAAATCACCATACGCATCAATACGGCGGTCTCTAAGAAAAGGCCACCATCTTCTGACACTTTCCGAGCGGTTCATGTCGATAT
>CAZYXN010000009.1:17081-39036 GCA_964651105.1 uncultured Muribaculum sp.
AAGTCGGACGGCGCACGAAAAAGGAATTCTCCCTGAGGCCCGGCGACAAACGAATTTCCCCAAAAACGAATGCCGTTGGTCATTCCTGACGGATCCGGTTCGGTTCCGACACGATTCACAGTGACTACCGGCAAGCCATTGGCAACGGCATGACCTCGCTGTACTGTCACCCACGCCTCAAGCTGACGAGCCTGTTCGTCGGGCGTATCGGAACTTTCCCATCCTATAGCCGTGGGATAAATGAGAATTTCCGCCCCATGCAAGGCCATAAGCCTGGCAGCCTCGGGATACCACTGATCCCAACACACAAGAACGCCAAGCCGTCCAACAGACGTATCAATAGGCTTGAAGCCTATGTCGCCAGGCGTAAAATAAAACTTTTCATAATACGCGGGATCGTCGGGGATGTGCATCTTTCTATATTTTCCCGCCACAGAGCCATCACGCTCAAACACGACAGCTGTGTTATGATACAAACCCGGCGCCCGGCGTTCAAACAGAGAGGCAACAATAACCGCCCCGACTTCCTTTGCCAACGAGGAATAAAATTCAGTAGTCTCTGACGGAAAGTTCACAGCCAAATCACAAAGTTCCGTGGACTCCGTCTGACAAAAATAGAGCGAATCGTGCAATTCCTGATTGACAATAAGCGAAGCGCCCCGAGAGGCAAGCAATCTGACTTTCTCGGCAATCCTATTACGGTTGTCGGCAATATTTTCGGAATTAGCCTGTTGGATTATACCAACTTTAAGCAATCGTTGTCCATTCATATCGGCAAAATTTCATTAGGAACCTGCATCGTCACACAATGCAACGAACCATGTTGTTTAATCAAAGCCCTGCAATCAATCTTTTTGATTTCATGGTCAGGGAAAGAGATTTTCAGCATCCTCGCCGCCAATTCATCGGTCATAGGCTGACCATAAACGGGCAAAAGAATACTTTTATTCATAATCAAGAAATTGGCATAAGTAGCAGGCAACCGTTGGCCGTCCTCATCATAAATCGCTTCGGGCATCGGCAATTCAATCAGGTTATATGGCGCCCCCTCAAGAGTACGCATCTCTTTCAACTGATTTTTCATCGCCTGTAATTCCTCATAATGCTCATCATCGGGATTGTCACATCCGACATAAATTATCGTGTCATTAGGAGCAAGACGAGCCAAGGTGTCAATATGACTGTCGGTATCGTCACCTGCAAGATAGCCATAATCGAGCCACAGAATCCTTTTAAGACCTAACTTTGTTTTAAGATAATCCTCAATCTGACTTTTAGACATTTCAGGATTGCGGTTTGGCGACATCAGGCAGCGGGAGGTGGTGAGCATCGTACCGCGTCCGTCACTCTCTATTGATCCACCTTCAAGAATGAATCCACGACAATTCTCACACGGAGCGCCAAGCACCCCCATATCGACCAGCTTTCCGGTAAGAAGATTATCCTTGTCAGCCGCAAACTTAAGGCCCCATCCGTTGAAACCAAAGTCAAGCATCACAGGCCGATTCCCTTCCATAACCGATATAGGACCGAAATCCCTGGCCCACGTGTCGTTACCGGTCAATTCAGCATAAATCAAATTACCCTGATTGGCATTCAACAAATGTTGCGACGCAATATTTTTGTCAGGAACGATCACGACTACAGGCTGCTCTTCAGCAATCGCAGTGACAATCGCGGCAAAACAGCGGGTCACCTCATCAAGCATATACGCCCAATCAGTAGCGGCGTGCGGCCATGAAATGATAATTCCGCCTTGCGGTTCCCACTCGGCAGGAAGCCGTCTTGATATCTCAATTTTATTCATCATTAAAATCATTCAGATTGTCGTATATCGAATCCTGTGATTCAAGATACTCTTCACAATAATCGATGAAGCCCATTTTCTCGCTGCTTCCGACGGCATCGCACCATTCACGGTATTCTTCATGGAGCTCATCATCTTCGTGAATCATTTTCTTAAATTCGGCATCGGCAATATCTATGCCACGATACTGTTGCAACAAATCACGAAACAATTCTGTAATGTCATTCATAATCGTTAAAAACTGTGTAAGGCCTGGAGTAGATTTAATTTCCCTTCAAATATACAACTCTATACGGTCTCAGCCAAATGTTTTAATAATTATTATGCCAAACAGCTCACATATTTAAATAATAAGGCGAGACCAACTCTATGTAGGCCGGAGTATTGACACGCAGTTCCGATATTTTCACCACTGCATCACCGTTAACCAGCTCCCACAATATTCTGACAGGCTTCTTAGCGGCAGCCTTTGTGTAAACCATCACCTGTCTCGACAGATTCAGCCCGGCGAGAGTAGCCGCCATCATGACATCATCATCCCTGTCGGCAGGAGTGATAAAAGAGAGTTTCCCCCCACAGGACAACATAGCGGCAGAACGTTTTATCAAAGATTCCACCGTAAGCGACTCTCCATGACGCGCCAATGCGCGATAGCGGTCGGGAGATTTTAAGTCAGTCGCAAAAAAAGGAGGGTTGCTCACAATGGCATCCACATTTTTTCCCGGAAAATACTCCATGAAATCGGCTCTTTCCACATGTATACGCCCGCTCCACGGACATAACGCAACATTCTCACCGGCTTCACTGGCCGCATTGGCATCAATCTCCAAAGCGGTAATCACCACATCCGGAACTCTCTGAGCTATCATCATCGCAATCAATCCGGTTCCGGCCCCAACGTCGATAACACTCCGCGCGTCACCGACATCAGCCCATGCGCCCAACAAAACACCGTCAGTGCCAACTTTCATAGCCGAGACGCTGTTCTTAACAACAAACTGTTTGAACCGGAAAACAGTCTCCCGTGTATTATTCTCTCCCATCGAGAGACAAAGATAAACATAACACGGCAAAAATTGGTTATATTACGATAAATTGTTGTAACTTTACAAAAATAAAACAGCCATTATGAATATAAATTCAGCAAAATTCGAGATCAGCAACAGCAATGTAAACAAGTGTCCGGCCACATGCTGCCATGAATACGCGTTTATCGGACGTTCCAATGTCGGCAAATCTTCGCTCATAAATATGCTGACCGGTCATAAAGGGCTGGCAATGACATCCTCGACACCCGGCAAAACCTTACTTATAAACCACTTTCTCATAAATGACGAATGGTATATCGTAGACTTGCCTGGCTATGGCTACGCTCAACGCGGGAAAAAACAACAGGCCGAGATACGGAAAATCATCGAAGACTATATTCTCGAGCGTGAGCAGATGACCAATCTGTTCGTACTTATAGATTCCCGCCACGAACCTCAGAAAATAGATCTCGAATTCATGGAATGGCTTGGTGAAAACGAAGTGCCTTTCGCCATTGTTTTCACAAAACTTGACAAGCTGTCATCGGCCGCAGCCAAAATAAGGACGGCAAAATATCTTGATATTCTGAAAGAACAATGGGACGAGCTTCCTCCTGTGTTCTACACTTCAAGCACCGACAGAAGAGGACGCACAGAACTCCTTGACTACATAGACGAAATGAACAAACTCCCGCTTTTATGCAAAGAGGAGTAACAAATCGCTAATATGCAAACCAGCTCCTTATCATCGTTATGGAAGAAAAATACCTGACTCCTGAGGAGAAAACCGAACTACTCTCCACTTTCCGCCGCCTTCTTGAACTCACAAAAGACGTCGCTCAACACGGCGACATCAGAAAGGTTAAAGAAATCATAACGGAGGGAATACATAAAAACCATTATCGCCGAGACCGTTACGGCATAAATCCGGCGATTCACAATCTTGCTACAGCAACCGCCTTATGCGAAAAAATCAGCCCTGACCGCAACATGGTCATCGCTATTCTGCTTTTCAACCTTTGCAAGTCAGAGTTTATCGAAGAGTCGGAGGTGGAAAAACAATGGGGCGAGGATATTTACAAACTGATAAGAGGACTGCTTAAAGTCTCCACTTTATACAGCAAGCAGGCCGCTGTTGAAAGCGACAACTTCCGTAAACTGCTTCTGACATTCGCCGAGGATATACGTGTCATAATCATCATGATTGTAGACCGCCTCATATTGATGAAATCCATCAACCACCACCCCAATGAAAAGATGGTGCATGATGTCGCGTACGAGGCAAACTATCTTTACGCTCCGTTAGCCCACAGACTCGGACTCTACGCAATAAAATCGGAACTCGAGGATATGTCGCTCAAATACACCAATCGCGACACATACACAGAGATAGCCCGAAAGCTTAACGAGACAAAGAAAGTACGCGATGCGTATATAGAGGAATTCATAAAACCAATAAAGGAAAAACTCGGCGGCACACAATTGAAATTCGAAATCAAGGGAAGAACCAAGTCAATATACTCGATATGGAACAAGCTGAAGAAACAGAAAAACGACATCGAGCATATCTATGACCTGTTTGCCATCAGAATCATAATTGACAGCTGTCCCGAAAACGAAAAAAGCGATTGCTGGCTCGCCTACTCCATCATAACCGATTTGTACCGGCCCAATCCGTCACGAATGAAGGACTGGCTCAGCATACCCAAGAGCAACGGATATGAATCGCTTCACATCACCGTATACGGGCCCGGCGAACGATGGGTGGAAGTCCAGATACGCACCAAGCGCATGGATCTCATCGCGGAAAAAGGACTTGCAGCCCATTGGAAATACAAAGGAGTAAAGAGCGAAAGCAATCTTGACGCGTGGATGAATAACGTGCGTGACATTCTTGAAACCGCAGAAACAGGCCCGATGGAGCTGATGAAGAACATGAAAATGGATATCTATGACAAAGAGGTATTCGTGTTCACTCCAAAAGGAGATTTATATAAACTCCCTTTTGGCGCGTCACTTCTTGATTTCGCGTTCCATATCCATACCAATCTCGGAATGCATTGCACAGGCGGACGTGTAAACGGCAAAAACGAGCGTCTCAATTATAAGCTTAAAAGCGGTGACACGGTTGAGATTTTTTCTTCGGCATCACAAAATCCCAAGCTCGACTGGCTGGCGTTTACCGTCACCTCCAAAGCCAGAAACAAGATACGCCAGAGCGTCCACGAAATGGCGAACCGCTCGGCGGCTTTGGGCAAAGAGCTTGTCGAACGCCGCTTTAAAAACCGCAAGATAGAACTGAAGGAAGCCACCATCATGAAAGTCATAAAAAAACTGGGCTATAAGACAGTCACAGACTTTTATGACGCAGTGGCCGACGAGACTCTTGATGTCAACGATATAGTCAATGAATATGAGGCGACCGAGCGCAAAGCGACCGAGACCGCAGAGATACGTTCGGCTGAAGAATTCCAGCTTATCCCTACTGAAGAACGCGAGACATCCACCGACGTTCTTGTCATAGGCGACAATATAAAAGGAATAAATTACAAACTCTCAAAATGCTGTAACCCGATTTACGGCGATGACGTATTCGGATTCATATCGGCCGAAGGAGTCATCAAAATACATAGAACCGACTGTCCAAACGCATCCCACATACGTGAAAACTATCCTTACAGGCTCATCAACACACGATGGTCAGGGAAAATCGGAGAACAGTTTGGAGCCACATTACGCATCATCGGACAGGATGATATCGGTATCGTCACAAATATCACCTCAATAATCTCAAAGGAGAAAGATACCACACTACGAAGTATAGCGATATCATCGGATGACGGAATATTCCAAGGCACGCTTGTAGTGGGAATAAAGGACACTGTCGCTCTCAATAACCTTATAAAGAAACTAAAAACAGTCAAAGGAGTAAAAAATGTACAACGCAGCAACTAAACTCATCGCATTATCGACCGCCATTATCTTAGCTTCTTGCGGAGGCGGCAAACAGACCAACGAAGCCGATTCACTGGTCAATCAGGCTGATTCAGCAGTAAATGCAGGAAACTACGGTCTGGCAACTGAAATCCTTGACACACTTAAAGCCAGATACCCGTCAGAGATAAAAGCTCAACGAACCGGCATGAACATACGCGCCAGAGCCCATGAAGGATTAATAACAAAAGAATTGCAGACTACCGACAGCCTGCAGGTGATGTATGCTCATCGTCGCGACTCGCTTCAACAATACTTCACGTTTGTCAATAATCCGGAGCTTGTAGAAGGATATTATGTGATAAAGGAATACGCCTCGTCGTCACTGTTTTCCCGAAGCGGCGTAGAGGCGCGTGTAGCTCCCGACGGACAGTTTTACATGATATCGTCATTGGCAGGAAATCCGGTCAAACACACATCAATCACAGTAACCGTAGAATCAGACAACGCCAAATCCAACAGTGTGGCCTATGACGGTGACCGCAACTACCGCTCGGGCAATACCGAAATGATAACCTTCATCAGCTCGGAATGCGACTCAATCGGAAAACTTCTTGCCGACAACCCAGGCAAACCTGCCAGACTGACATTTTCAGGCGTGCGTTCGACCTCAATGCCCTTATCCAGGAAC
Organism: uncultured Muribaculum sp.; assembly: GCA_964651105.1. Taxonomy (GTDB): domain Bacteria; phylum Bacteroidota; class Bacteroidia; order Bacteroidales; family Muribaculaceae; genus Muribaculum. The sequence goes on from CAZYXN010000009.1 coordinate 23,542, forward strand.
GACGCGCGTTCAATAGCTCTTGCATACGAGTATGCCGAGGCTGTCATGATGTCAAAGAGACTTGCATCAAAGAAAGAACTTCTTGACCGACAACTGATTCTCGCCCGTGACCAAGCCGCCCGCACAACCACTGCTGAAGAATAACAACCGACTTTATTATTCGCTCTTTATCTTATTCTAATATGCGACACCGTTGATAGTCACATCCTTCACAACACAGTTTTCAATGTTAGAAGTATTGAATGAGTCAGACGGGTCAACCGCAGTTATGTTCTCAAAGACGAAATTCTTCAATGTATAATCGTCGGTCTTACGGTCGCGATAGAAATCACGAGTGCATTCAAGATCGCAATTACGTGCAACAACATTATCCACTCCCGACGGAGGCATTGGATCACGGGCCACTTTATCAAAGAACTGAGTCCATGTCTGCACTTCGATAGCGCAACGCACACGTCCGCGAGCACCGTCAATCAACACATTGCGGTATTGCTGCGGAGTGTCGGGACGCATCTTGAACAGAAGCACATGATAAGTATCCTGAAACTTGCAATCTTTCAGAATCACATTAGTGCAATCCCACGCCTCGCTGCCAAAAGTCACCCCGGCATTAGTCTTGCCGAAAGTGCACTTGTCAATTATAACACGCGCTACGGGGCCGTTTCCGGAAATGGTGTCCACATAAGTGCCTTTGCCCCCTTTCAGACATACTCCGTCATCATTCACATTCATGTAGCATCCGCTCACGAGCACATCGTTACACACATCAAGGTCGATAGCGTCTGTAATCGGACCCTTTGGATAGCCGTCAGTTGGAGCAAGAATAGTGACATCGATATATTTGATACGCTCACAGTTATAGAGATGATTGGTCCAGAATCCCGAGTTAAGCATCGTGATTCCGTTGACGCTCACATCCTTTGAGTTGGAAACATAAAGCATGCGCGGACGCAAAGCCTCCAGATTGGTGCATTTGCGATTGACCTTGCGGCGCAACCAGAATTCGTCATAAAAACGGTGACCGTTTCCATCGATAGTTCCTTCGCCGGTTATAGTGAAACCGTCACACCTATCGGCATTCACAAGCGCCGCGAAATAATCAATAGTCTGACCTTCAAGACGCGTCTTCACAATCTGATAGTTGGTTATCGAATCACTTCCTTTAAGACGGGCGCCTTTGTTGAGAAGAAGATGAGTTCCCGGCCTAAAAAACAGCGAGCCGCTCAAATATACGCCCTCAGGAATTACTATGACTCCCCCACCATTGGCAGCAGCAAGGTCAATTACCTTTTGAATCGCCTCGGTCTGGATTATAGAACTGTCACGGACAACACCATGATCCGTAATCACATATTTCTTACCTAATTTATTCACATCTACCTTCTTGGTGTCATTAAACCAAGCCGGCACATCGCTTCCGTCAGGAAATTTTGTAAATTCTGCTTTCGCAATCGCTCCTGTCGACAAGGCCAGGGCTACAGTCAATACAATGGCTTTTAGATTCATGATTAATAGTTAATAATTATAAGTTTTGACAAAGATACAATAAAAATCCAAACTCAACAAAAGCAGTCAGCATAAAGACTTTCAGAATGACAAATGCCATTACAACGCAGATTCAGCCGGCGATTATATGCAATCTTATGCACAATCAGAAGAAATTTCCATTTTAATCCGTATATTTGTTCTTTTTAGAATTACAACAATGCAAAACAACCCGATAAAGAAAGAAGTCTCGATAATAAAGCACGTGACATGGGTGGGTTTTTGGGTTAACGCCGTCCTGATGACCTTGAAACTTGTGTTCGGCTATTATGGTAAAAGCGACGCGCTGGTTGCCGACGGATTTCACTCTATGAGCGATTTCGGCACCGACTTCATCGTATTGTCAATGGTTGGAATCGCTTACAAGCGGGCCGACTCGTCCCATCCTTACGGACATGGAAAATTTGAGACATTCGCATCGCTTCTCATCGGAGTCATCCTATTGGCCGTCGCTGTAGGCATCGGATTAAAAGGCGTTGATTCAAGCATTATGTATTTCAAAGGAATGGAATTGCCTCGGCCCGACGTATGGACTATAGTTGTGGCAATCATATCAATCTTTTCCAAAGAATGGCTCTTCCAATACACCTATTCAAAAGGCAAAGCGGTCGACTCGTCAGCATTAAAAGCCAACGCATGGCATCACCGAAGCGACGCGATTTCATCGGTCGCCACACTGATTGGAGTGTCCGGCTCTTACTTTCTCGGAATGAAATTCCGAATCCTCGACCCGATAGCCTCTGTTCTTATCGGCATATTTATCGCAATTTCAGCATATAAAATCGCCCGTCCCGCGATAGACGAACTTCTTGAACGTTCTCTGCCGCCGCAACAAGTGGATCATATAAGAAAAATAATATCTTCAGTGCCGGGAGTTATCGCATTCCATAAACTCAAAACACGCAGGAGCGGCCATTCCTGCATCATTGACGTGGACATAAAAGTAGACCCCGACATTACCGTGACTCAAGGGCACACCATCGCCACCGACGTAGAACGCACGCTCAAAGAGCAACTCGGCTATGACCTTTTTATCTACGTCCATATCGAACCGTTCTTTCCGCATTACGTTAAATAAAAATTGAATCCTGCAAACTACGAAAGCGGCTTAAACACTCTTTTAAAGACAACATTATTAGACACATGGAGCAAATTATTCGCCAAGAAAAGTTTATTATATTTTTGCAGATTGTAGAATAATTGCTAACTTTGCACCGCTTTTCGTAATCTCTGGCAAGACATGCAGCTTGTTATATTGCGCATTATTAACATTTTAACATAACAGAAATGGATTTAATTAAAGTTGCTGAAGAAGCATTTGCTTGCGGCAAGCAGCACCCCGAATTCGGCCCCGGCGACACTATCACAGTCGCTTACCGTATCAAAGAGGGTAACAAAGAACGTATCCAGCAATACCGTGGCGTAGTTATCCGTATCTCCGGCGAGGGCAACAAAAAACGTTTTACCGTTCGCAAGATGAGCGACAACATCGGCGTAGAGCGTATCTTCCCCATCGAATCACCGTTCATCGACTCAATCGTTGTAAACAAATACGGTAAAGTCCGCCGTGCTAAACTTTATTATCTTCGTAATCTTACCGGCAAAAAGGCTCGTATCAAAGAGCGCCGCGTAGTAAAGAAAGAAGATTAAAAAAATAAAAAAGACCGATTTTTTCCAATCGGTCTTTTTTATTAACCTTATCTGTCAGACAATCAGATCATCGTCAGAATCATCACCGTTTTTGGGGCTTGCCAATGCCAGTATCCATAAGAATATGGAGCACATCACCGCTGATGCAACAAGCGAAAGCGCTTGCATTGTCATCGTATCGCCGATGAGTATAAACAACCATCCGCCAAGAATAGCGCCGCATATCCCAACACATACGGCAAATGTCACACTCCTGATGCGGGACACAAGCCGGCCGGCCATATAGCCGCCGATAATTCCTATGATTGTCCAGACAATCCACAAAGAACCAGCCATAGTCAATCTATTTAATAGTTATACACTGCCGATTTACGCGCTCCAATACTCAAATATTGTAAGCCACAATAATATCAACGCAATCAAAACAGTAACTCCGATCCAAAGCCATGGAGTCGCCTTTTCTCCTATATCCTTTTTCATAAACAGTTGATGTTTTTCATTAATAACAACCAACCCGGGAAATAGGTTTGTCAACAATTAAATTTATCGAGCCTCAACACCCTATCATGCGGCGCAATGTGTCAATCTGGGCATCCCACAGTTCACGCGACTCTTCCATGTCAGCGGCCTCTGCGAAATCAGTAATTGTAAGCAGAGTCTCGTCGGTCAATTCATTAACCGATATTTTCATCTCGAAATAGCTTTTCGACTCATCATCATCCCACCGAAGACGCAAAGACACCTCATTTCTCATTCCAAGCAATACGGCTGTCTGAGTCTGACCGTTCCAGGTGAAAGAAAACTTCTTTCCGGAAACAGTCACAGCGTCGGCAAACCACTGTTCAAGGCCTCTCGCCGATGAAATGTAATTCCACAAAAGCGCCACCGGAACGCTCCTCATGGGATACTCTATCTGGAATTTCTCTTTTTTCATAAACCGGAAAGCTATAAAAACTGATTAATAATGCGAATTAAATATAATTATCACACACTGCCAAATAAAAATTTGACGATATGATTATTTTCTGTATATTTGCAATCATAAGTTCTATTCCAATCCCTTATTGAGGTGATCGAAGTAGTTGATTTTTATAGATATTATTACTAAAATACTAAAATTCATGGTAAGTTACAAAGAACTCGGCTTGGTGAACACTCGTGAAATGTTTGCCAAAGCAATCAAGGGAGGCTATGCTGTTCCTGCGTTCAATTTCAACAACATGGAGCAGCTTCAGGCAATCATCAAAGCGGCAGCCGAAGACCGTTCTCCGGTTATTCTCCAAGTATCCAAAGGCGCGCGTAATTACGCCAATCCTATCCTGCTCCGTTACATGGCTCAAGGCGCCGTTGAATATGCCAAGAGTCTCGGTTGGGAACATCCTCAGATCTGCCTTCACCTTGACCATGGTGACAGCTACGAACTCTGCAAAGACTGTATCGACCACGGCTTCTCTTCCGTCATGATTGACGGTTCACATCTTCCCTATGAGGAAAATGTAGCTCTCACGAAGAAAGTCGTTGAATACGCTCACCAATTTGATGTGACAGTTGAAGGAGAACTTGGCGTGCTCGCCGGTGTTGAAGACGAAGTTTCTTCTGATCACCACACATATACCGACCCGGAAGAAGTTATCGATTTCGCTACCCGCACAGGTTGCGACAGCCTTGCCATATCTATCGGCACATCTCACGGAGCCTACAAGTTCACTCCCGAACAGTGCACCCGCAATGCTGAAGGCCGTCTTGTTCCACCGCCATTGGCATTCAACGTGCTTGACGCAGTTATGGAAAAACTTCCGGGATTCCCAATTGTTCTTCACGGTTCAAGCTCAGTACCCCAGGAATACGTTGACGAAATCAACGAATATGGCGGCAAGCTTCCCGATGCTATCGGTATTCCCGAAGAAGAACTTCGCAAGGCCGCCAAGAGTGCTGTTTGCAAAATCAACATCGACTCCGACAGCCGTCTGGCAATGACCGCAGCCGTACGCAAGGTGTTGGCAACCAAACCTGCTGAATTCGACCCGCGTAAATACCTCGGCCCGGCTCGTGACGAAATGGAAAAACTTTACAAGCACAAAATCGAAGCAGTGCTTGGCAGCAAGGACAAAGCTCTCTAATAGAACTGTCAATAATCAACAAGAGGGGTATCGTCAAGCGATGCCCCTCTTGCTTTATATACATTATGCCGGCAAAAAGACAGGAAGCATCTTAATACAACTGATTTTTAGCGGCAACCATAGCAGAAACTCCTCCATTTTTTGTACCTTTGCAAGATAATAGAAACATTACCGAAATAATATATCACTACTTGCTATGGCAAAGGAACTCAAAGATCTCACAAAACGAAGTGAGGATTATTCAAAATGGTATAATGAACTTGTTGTAAAAGCTGATCTTGCTGAACAAAGCGCGGTGCGCGGATGTATGGTCATCAAACCATACGGATATGCAATCTGGGAAAAAATGCAGCAGACACTCGACAAAATGTTCAAGGAAACAGGTGTGCAAAACGCATATTTCCCGCTCCTTATACCGAAATCGTTTCTTTGTCGCGAAGCCGAACATGTTGAAGGCTTTGCAAAAGAATGCGCCGTCGTCACCCACTACCGCCTCAAGAATGACCCTAACGGCAACGGAGTAGTAGTCGATCCCGAGGCCCGCCTCGAAGAAGAACTCATAGTGCGTCCTACCTCAGAAACCATCATATGGGGAACTTATAAAAACTGGATTCACAGTTATCGCGATCTGCCTGTACTGTGCAACCAATGGGCAAATGTGATGCGTTGGGAAATGCGCACACGCATGTTCCTCCGCACAGCTGAATTCCTCTGGCAGGAAGGACACTGCGCGCATGCCACCGCAGAAGAATCGGAAGCCCGCACAGTTCAGATGATTAATCTGTATGCCGACTTTGCCGAAAAATATATGGCTATGCCGGTAATCAAGGGTGTGAAATCAGCAAATGAACGTTTTGCCGGAGCCCTCAACACTTACACCATCGAGGCCATGATGCAAGACGGCAAAGCATTGCAGTCAGGCACATCTCACAATCTCGGACAAAACTTCGCAAAAGCATTTGACGTGACATTTGTCAACAAAGACAACAAGCCGGAATATGTATGGGCCAACTCCTGGGGCGTATCAACACGCTTGATGGGAGCCCTCATCATGACCCATTCAGATGACAACGGACTTGTATTGCCGCCACACCTCGCGCCAATACAGGTAGTGATTGTTCCGATTTACAAAAATAGCGACCAGCTTGCCGAAATAGACAAAGCCGTGGAACCTATGGTCAACAATCTGCGCGGTCTTGGTATCAGCGTAAAATATGACAATGCCGAAAACCGCCGTCCCGGATTCAAATTTGCCGACTACGAGCTTAAAGGCGTACCGGTGCGTCTCGCTATCGGAGCCCGAGACCTTGAAAACGGCACCGTAGAGGTTATGCGCCGTGACACTCTTGAAAAACAAGTAGAACCTCTTGACGGAATCGAAGAATTCGTCAAGAATCTTCTTGAGGAGATCCAGGACAACATCTACAAAAAAGCGCTTGCGCTGCGCGAGTCAATGACGCGTACAGTCGACTCTTACGAGGAATTCAAAAAAGAAATCGAAAAGGGCGGATTCATTCTCGCCCACTGGGACGGAACGACCGAAACCGAAGAAAAAATCAAAGAAGAAACCAAGGCGACTATCCGCTGCATTCCATTGGAGGGCGACAAGACCCCGGGAGTATGCATGGTCACCGGCCGCCCGTCAGCGCAACGCGTAATCTTTGCCCGTAATTATTAATCTAAAATTCCATATATGGCACATTCTCCCGTCATCGCCATTGTTATTCCTTGCTACAACGAGGAAGAAGCATTGCCTATATCGGCAGCCACGCTTCTGTCGCTGCTTGACCGAATGGTAATCGACGAACTCATTTCGCCTCAAAGCTACATAATGTGCAGCAATGACGGGAGCCGCGATGCCACATGGGATGTCATAACCAAGCTACACCTCCGCGATTCAAGAATCAAGGGGGTGTCGCTTGCCCATAACAGAGGGCATCAGTATGCCCTGCTTGCCGGGCTCATGGAAGTCCGCGACCATTGCGATGCCGCGATATCAATAGACGCCGATCTTCAGGACGATCCCGAGGCAATCATTGAGATGGTCAAGCAGTTCCGGAACGGAAAGGAGATAGTCTATGGAGTCAGGTCAAGCCGAGAGACCGACACATGGTTCAAGCGCTCCACCGCCCATGCTTTCTACACTCTCCAGGCCAAGATGGGACTTGACACCGTATACGACCATGCCGACTACCGGCTATTGAGCAACAGGGCTCTTGATTTGTTGAGCGAATATGGCGAAAGCAACCTGTTTTTACGCGGAATAGTGCCGCAGATAGGGCTTGACACCGCCATAGTGACATATGAACGACACGAACGTGTTGCCGGAGAATCCAAATATCCGCTGAAAAAGATGCTCAGTTTCTCCATCGACGGCATAACATCATTTTCCGCAAAACCTATTCGTTTTATATTTGCCACAGGAGTAATCCTGCTGTTCATCGACATTATCGTCGCGATTTATGTAATGACCGCCTATTTCTCCCATAACACATATTCCGGATGGACATCACTGATGATATCGGTATGGTTTCTCGGAAGCCTAATTCTCATAGGCATAGGAATAGTGGGCGAATATGTGGGGAAAATATTCAACGAAGTAAAACATCGTCCCCGATACGCAATCAGGGACAGGCTGTGGGATTAAAGGTCCAGAATCCCTTCCGGGAGTGTCATTACCAGATATTTTTTTTCCTCGTTGATTTCGTCAATCAGTTCATCGGCGATAGGGATATACGTATTTCTTTTATCCGGAAGTTCCACAATGAACAGAGCATTGTCAGTAGAGTCATTTATATCCGTAATAACTCCTACCGGATGGCCGTCGGCATGCACTATCGTATAACCGATTAAATCCGACGCGTACAATCCGTCGCTATCCTCCTCTGTCTTGACATCATCAGCTATAAATGCATACAGAGTCTTGTTTACGAGTGTGGCGGCCTTCTCTTCTGAATCTATGCCGTCAATCTCTATTATGACCGAATCATGGCGTTTCGGGCGTATCGAATTAAAAAAGAATGGCACAAAGATTCCATCAATGTCAATAGCAGCCTTTTCAAGCCTGTCAAGGTTCACACATTCATCAATGGAGGCATTAAGTTCGCCTTTTATGCCATGAGGCTTTCCTATTTGACCTATTTCGGTAAGTTCGCTAAGTTCAATCATTGATTTAATCGACTCTCATTATATTGGCGCCAATCAGGTTCAGACGCTTGTCAATTGATTCATATCCCCGGTCTATCTGGTCTACATTATGGATACGGCTTGTTCCCTTGGCGCCCATTGCGGCGATAAGCATGGCGATACCGGCTCTGATATCAGGCGAGACCATATTGGTCGCTCTGAGAGAATGCAGTTTTCCCGAGCCTATCACTGCGGCGCGGTGCGGGTCGCAAAGTATAATCTGGGCGCCCATGTCGATGAGCTTGTCGACAAAAAACAATCGGCTCTCAAACATTTTCTGATGAATCAGCACACTGCCTTTTGCCTGAGTCGCAACAACAAGAAATATACTCAACAAGTCAGGAGAAAGTCCCGGCCAGGGAGCATCGGCGAAAGTCATTATAGAACCGTCAAGAAACGTGTCTATTGTATAATTTTTGTGCAACGGAATAAAAAGATCATCTTCGCGGCGCTCCAACTCGATACCCATTCTTGTGAAATTGGCCGGCATGATGCCGAGATCATCATAACTGACTCCTTTCAGAAGAATCTCGCTGCCGGTCATAGCGGCCATTCCGATAAAACTGCCTACTTCTATCATGTCAGGCAACATCGTATGAGTCGTTCCGTGCAACGATTTCACGCCGTTTATCGTAATCATGTTTGATCCGATTCCACTGATATCGGCGCCCATTCGGTTGAGCATTTTGCACAACTGCTGGATATACGGCTCACACGCGGCATTATAGATTGTTGTCGCCCCTTCTGCCAGCACTGATGCCATTATTATATTGGCGGTGCCGGTTACCGAAGCCTCGTCAAGAAGCATATATGCGCCCTTGAGAGAGTCGCCGTGAATCTCGTAAGCCTGAAGCTCCTCGTTATATTCAAAATCAGCGCCGAGTTTCTGTATACCGATAAAGTGAGTGTCAAGGCGACGGCGTCCTATTTTATCCCCTCCGGGTTTGGGCAGCACCGCATAACCGAAACGGGCAAGCATCGGCCCGACAAACATCACTGAACCGCGCAAGGCTGCTGACCGCTTGATATATTCCGGAGATTTCAGATAATCGAGATTGACGCTGTCGGCTTGAAATGAATAGGAATGAGGCCCGAGCTTTTCCACCTTAACACCGATTTCGGCAAGCATGGAAATCAGATTGTTGATATCCAGAATGTCGGGAATATTGTGCATCTCCACTCGGTCGGAGGTTAGCAATGTGGCGCAAATCACTTCAAGAGCTTCGTTTTTAGCTCCCTGCGGAGTAATCTCGCCATGAAGCTTATGTCCGCCTTCTACGATAAATGTGCTCATGTTACAGGTGTTAAGTTTACAATCCGGAAAATTCGGATAAGACGACTATTTTTTCTTTTTCTTCTTCGATGATACCGCAGGAGCAGGTGCCGTTTTGAACTGATGAAGTTTATGCACTGCCGGATCAAGGCGTATCGCTCCGTGGCTGTACATTGCCAGATCTTTGAATATCTTGGCATCCTCAACACCATCAGGATTGGCAAGAAGCAACTGCTTTTTCATGTGGTTGGCTATAAGGCTCACCAACGCGTCTTTTTCCTCACCGTCCTCCATAGCCACAGCTTTGGCTATCATTAACTCGATATATTTGCCGTAATGGCGGAAACGTATCGGCGACAACTCATAAGGTATCGGCTCGGGGCGGGAATCAAGGCTCTCCGGCTTTATTACTTCACAGGGATAATCGATGTCAAGCTTAAAATCCGACATGATTGCCAGATGATCCCAGAGTTTATGTTTAAAATCCTCAACGTCGCGAAGCTGGGGAAAAAGATTCCCCATCGACGCGATGATTGAGTAAGCGCACACGGTGCGTTCCTCCCGGTCTGGAATAGTGACGCAATAGTCAACCATCTGCTGGATATTGCGACCATATTCCGGAAGGATAAGTTTCTTTAACTGAGTATTGTATGTCAACATTATTGATTACATGTTCATACCGCCGTCAACCTGAATCACCTGACCGGTCACATAGCTTGACATATCAGAAGCAAGGAATACGGCTACGTTAGCGATATCTTCGACTTGTCCGCCACGGCGCAACGGAATCTTATTGACCCATTCGGCGCGGATATCATCGGGAAGGGCTGCTGTCATAGCTGTTTCAATAAAGCCGGGGGCGATAGCGTTGGCGCGTACGCCACGGCTTCCCACTTCCTGAGCGATGGATTTGGCAAGAGCGATAAGACCTGCTTTGGATGCCGCATAATTGGCCTGTCCGGCATTACCGTGAACGCCGACAACCGAAGCCATATTGATGATTGAACCTGAACGCTGACGCACCATGATCGGAAGAACGGCATTGATAAAGTTGAACGCGCTCTTGAGATTGACTGCGATCACAGCGTCCCATTGCGCCTCGGTCATGCGGAGCATAAGGCCATCCTTAGTGATTCCTGCATTATTGACGAGGATATCGATTGAACCGAAATCTTTCTTAATCTGGTCTACAACCTCTTTTGTCTGATTGAAATCGGCCGCATTGGAAGCATAACCTTTTACTTTAACGCCGAGAGCGGCTATTTCTCGTTCGGTTGCTTCACCGTTTTCATCAATAACAAGGTCGGTAAAGGCGATATTCGCGCCCTCTTGAGCGAAACGCAGGGCAAGCGCCTTGCCGATTCCGCGAGCCGCTCCGGTGATAAGGGCGGTCTTTCCTTCAAGTAGTTTCATATATACTGTTTTTGTTATGCATTGTGACCGTCATTGACTGACAGCCTCACAAAGTTAATTAATTATTATATCTCCACCAAAAATGCTCCACAAGAATATCCGCCTCCAAAAACGGTAAGGCCGATTTTCTGACCCTTGCGGAAGTTATTTTTCTGTTGGGCAAACACAAGAGCGCAGCTTGCCGAACCGGTATTGCCAAGCTCTTCGATATTGTTCAGAAATGATTCATCGCTCATTCCAAGCTGATGAGCGACCTGAGCCACGATGCGCTTATTGGCCTGATGCGTGACTATGTAATCGAGGTCTGAAGGAGTAATGCCGTTAGGCGCCGTAACTTCATTCAGCGCGCGAATCATGTTCTGACACGCGTTAACAAACACATCCTTGCCGTCGGGCATCATTATGCCGCCCTCTTTTGGACGCAAGAGAACACCCTCCGGCCCTTTGCCGATATTTCCAAGACCGCAGGTGAACACGCTTTTCACAAGCATATCGGTATCGGCTGTCTTTTCCGCCGACAGGAAAAACGCGACAGCAGCGTCTCCCCATAAATGCCCTGCCTTGGGATCCGATTCATTGGCATAATAGGAATTATGTTCCGAACATACGAGCAAAGCCTTCTTTGCTTTTCCGGCGGCAAAATAAGTCTCGACAATCTCAAGCCCGTTGACAAATGAAGAACATGCCGATGACACATAGACCGCTTTGGCTCCGTCGATATTGTATTCACGCTGAGCGATATGGGCGAGAGTCGCCACAGTGTCATACGGTGAATATGATGCCGATACTATCAGATCTACCTCCTTGATATCATAGGGCAAGTCCTTGATCGCGTCAGCAATTGCATTGAGGCCCATCGAATTGTGTCCTTCTCCGGCCGCAGCGCGCGAACGGGTTTTTATGCCGGTTCTTTTGACAATCCACTCGTCGGTAAGGCCGTTCACGTTCTCAAAATAAGCATTGTCGATTCTTGCCGACGGGACATAATAGCCTGTAGAATTTATATACATAGTCATTTTATATTTTATTTAGTTATCGCTGATAAAACATGATGGCGGATATTCTCCTTTATCATATCGCGGTCAATACCGAGACGGGTAAAATTATTCCGGATGTACGAAAGCTCGAGTCCCTGGAATATCATCACGACTGCAGGGAAAATATCACGTGTCCTTTCCGCATCGAAATCACCCGACTTCAGACCGTCGCGGATAATCTCTTCAAATATCTCACGCTCTTTCTCCAACGCGAGATATCTGATTTTTTCTATCCGCTTCACATTGCGCATGAATAAAGACCGCAACATGACATTTCCATCATAATACGGCACAATGGCTTCAATAATCACATCGACCCGAAGACCGACAAACTCCTTCATCTTATCAACCGGTGAGAGATTGGATCTGGTGACATTCCGCAGACGGGCCACCAATTGTTCGCTCTCCCGCTCAATAACCGCATTGTAAATCTCCTTTTTACTCTTAAAATAAGTGTAAATAGTACGTCGCCCCTTGTCAGACGCATTGGCGATATCGCTCATTGTCGTATTTTCAATTCCCTTGTGGGCAAATAGCTGACAAGCCACATCAATTAATTTCTCACGGGTCTTTATAACCATCTAATTGCACAATAAAGTTTTCTATGTGCGAAATTACACATTTTAAGCGAGAAAAGTGCGACAAAAACCGAAAACATTCCTAATCAACGCAAAATCTCCACTTATGGGCGCATCCGTTTCGACAATATTGCGTCATAACAGTAAAAGGAAATGCTGTTGTCTCTATTCATTCAACACAAAAAGGCTTTAGCGCAAAGCCAAAGCCTTTTATAAAGAGGTCTTATCGTATTTTACTGTGCAAGAGAAAGAATTAAGTCTTTGTCGTCTTCATTTTCAGCAATCAGAAGCTTGCCTTCACGAGCTAGCCAACCGATAGCCGCATAAAGCTCCTTATCTTTCAGTTTGGTCACTTTCTTAATCTGCTTGAGACCCATAGCCTCTGCGTCATTCAAAGCATTCCATAATAGTCCGGCATTATAGCCGATAGTGTCAATGTTCATGTTGGTTACTTTTTAATTTTATTATACATTAAAGGATAAAACTCAACAAAAAGTTTAAATCGATTCGGCAAATTTACAATTATTTTGTAAATAATAACATATTCATCATGTTTTTTTGCATTCATCGTGGTTTTTATTTAAACATAACATGCCGCTCAATGTTATAATCATATAATTCTGTCACGTTATGTCATATTCAACATCACGTCCATATACATTCGACCGCGTAGTGCGTATCCTTGCCGGAATAGCCATTATCGCAGTGGTCATATGGTTAATCAATCAGCTGCGCAATGTTTTGCTTCCGTTCGTGGTCGCCTGCCTCATTGCATACCTCCTCGACCCTGTCGTAGGCCTAAACCGAAAATGGCTGCATTTGAAAGGACGCGGACTCGCCAGCATACTGACTCTTCTCGAAGTGACCGCTATAATAGCCCTGCTCGGATATTTCTTTGTACCGTCGATAATAAAAGAGATAAATCAGCTTGAAAGTCTGGTTCGGCACAGCCAGTCAGGATCTCCGGTTCCGTTCATTCCTGAAGACATAGCCGCCCCGATACGCAAATGGGTGGGTGATTTCAATGTAAGCACGCTATTACAGGACTCTCATTTCATGTCGTTGATAAATTCCGGGTCGTCATTCATCACCGCTACTATCGATTTTCTGCTTCACACGCTTGAATGGCTGCTGACTTTTATCTATGTCATCTTTATACTCATCGACTATCCTACCCTAATGAAAGGCTTCCGTAAACTTGTGCCAAAGAAATACCGCACTGAAGTGTATCGCGTGGAAGACGAGATAAAGGACAGCATGGACCGTTATTTCCGCAGCCAGGCGCTTATCGCTTTATGCGCGGCGGTATTCTACTGTATCGGATTCTCAATCGTCGGCATACCATTGGCGATAATTCTCGGCATTACGGTAGGCATACTCTACATGATACCGTATTTCCAATACGTCACACTCATACCTGTGGCCATCGTGTGTCTTATTGATTCAAGCACGGGCAGCGTACATTTCTGGAGCGAATTGGGCGAATGTCTGTTGGTGTATGTCGTAAGCCAATGTATCTGCGATTATATTCTTACACCGAAAATCATGGGCAAAAGCATGGGGCTGAATCCGGCCATCATATTGCTGTCGCTTTCCGTATGGGGCACGCTGTTAGGAATAATCGGCATGATTATCGCCCTGCCGGCGACTGCGTTGCTGCTTGATTACTACCAGCAGTATATAATAGGCGACGAGCCGCTCCCTGACAATAATGCCGATAAAGGAGCGGAAACGAAATCACAGAAAAAAACAAGCCGGGCCAAAGCTGAATAAGGCTTTGACCCGGAGATTGATTGTACCTATTGTGTGTGTATCCTTTCTATTCGGCAAGGTCGACTGCATAGTATACTTTTCGGCCTGTCGGATATATTCCCGTGATAAACATTACTTTGTCAGAGTCGTTGCTCTTCATTATGGCGTTATAGATCTGCTCTACATCGTCCTGCGACTTGACTCGCGCGTTATTGATGTCAAGGATAATGAATCCGTCTTTGATGCCGGCGCGCTTAAATTTGCCGTCTTTCAATCCGGTTACCTGAAGGCCGGAGCTGATCTGGAACTCACGAAGCTGATCGGCCGACAGCGACTTGAAAGCGCATCCAAGCGCCGAGAAATCATCAGCTTTGGTTATTTTAGTGTCACCCTGGCTGTTACGCAAAGTGGCAGTAACTGTTTTAGTCTTGTTGTCACGCACATACTTCACTGTAATTTTGTCGCCCGGACGATATTTGTTGATAGCTTCCTGCATCTGCGCTGTTCCGTGTATCTGATTGTCTCCGATGCCGATAATCACGTCACCCGGCTGCAATCCCGCTTCCATCGCCGCGCTGCGCTCTACCACTTCACGCACATAGATTCCGTCATTGACTGCAGTAATGCCGTTCTCCTTGGCAAGTTGCGGAGTGAGCTCCTCAAACGAAACTCCGAGTATGGCGCGCTGCACGGTGCCGAACTGCTTTATATCTGTGATAATCTTGGTGACTATCGATGTCGGAATTGCAAATGAATATCCGGCATAGTTTCCGGTCTGCGAATATATCGCGGTATTGATTCCGACCAGCTCGCCGTTTATATTCACGAGAGCGCCGCCCGAATTGCCGGGATTGACGGCGGCATCAGTCTGTATGTAGCTTTCGATGCCAAGAGCGCGTCCATGAGTCGCGGAAGATATGCTGCGCGCCTTTGCGCTTACG
>CAZYXN010000010.1:0-38021 GCA_964651105.1 uncultured Muribaculum sp.
TATTTCCCAACGAAAATATATAAAAAACATAGGCGCAAACATCTCTGTTCACGCCTATGTTTCATATGTCAGTGACTATTATTTATCTTAAAAGGCTATTGATGTTGAATTTTGAGAACTCAAGATCGTTGCTTGCCAATTTGGCCATATTCTTATCCATTTTTATAGACTCGCGAAGGTTGTTATAAACCATGTCACTGTTGTTGGTTCTTGCACCAAGCACAGCTGCGATGTAATATGTCGTGGCATCGGGATAGTCAATTCCACCAAGAGTCTGTTTTGCTTTATTGTAATCCTTATTAAGGATTTGGGCAAGAGCGGCATTATTGGTCTTGGCATCACCGAATGCGCGAATAGCCGACGTATAATCACCCTGTTTAAGATAATAAACACCAAGGGCCTCTCCCAAAGCCGGAACACCTGCGGCATTTCCGAAACGTGATGTCGCATCCTTGTAGTTATTGTTCAAAAGAGAAACAAGGCCAAGATTCAACTGAGCTTCTCCACTTTCAGGAGCAAGCTTAGCCGCCTGTTGGAAGCAAGCTGAAGCCGCATCATAATCCTCGTCAAGGAACTGGCACATGCCAAGATTATTGATAGGACGATAGTCTTTCGGATACAAGCTTGCCGCAGTATCATAAATCTGAATACGCTTATCATTGTCGTCGGTCAATGTAGCAGCGTAGAGCAATTCATCTACAGACAAAGCTTTCGGATTCATCTTGTAGATATTCATGATTTCTTCATCGCTTTTACCGATAACATCAATCGAGGCTGTGATGCGAGAATAACGGAGTTTGGGAAGGATATCTTCTGCAAGCTGATCAAATACGGAAGATAGATTTCTAATCTCTCTTTCTCTCTGTTCAGGATCTTTATACATCGAAAGCACGCTTAATATAAGTTCTTTATCCTGAATATTGGAAGCGGCTACCAACTTCTTGAATCCTTCCCAGTCCTGAGGAGTAAAGTCTGCAGTCAAACGTCCGAAATCAGAGATATTATCTTTTTTAAGTTGTCCTTCCACATAATTTACAGTATTCTTCTCACGGTTTTCAGCAAGACGAGTATTCAATTTCACACCACCGTCAGGAGAAGCATATGAAGTCACATTTATTTCTTTTATTTCACGACGACCGTCATCATTGGCTTCCTGCAACTCTTTATTCAGATTTTTCATCGCTTGTGTGCGCAATTCGCCATCGCGTATATTCGCTTGATTAATCAAGAATTTAATATCGGCATCAAACTTTTCATTAATCACGCGTTGAAATTTGTCAGCGGCAATGGCCGGATGCACTGTTCCAACATTGGCAAGAGCTGCTGTCGCAACAATTCCGTCAGCCACTTTGACACGAGGCAATGCATATTGCTTATTACCCTGTTTTACAGTAAAAGCAAGAGAAAGATTACTTTTCTGCATTTCAGGAGTATATACATATTGCACCGGAATTGTGACAGTACCCCCATTTTCATAATTGATTACCGGATTGTTGCCTCTTACTTTTTCCCCTTGGAATGTATAGGGTGCTGATGCCAATTCCATGCCATTGTATTCAAGATACGGGGTAACAGTTACCTCAGCATTTTTTTGGAAAAATTTACCGGGAATGTTTCCGGTGACAGTGGCGGGAACTTTGTCACCAACTACTTCAAGAGGATTGGGATTAACTTTAAAGTAATCAGCTTGGAACTGATTCATTTTCTTACCGCATCCGGTCAGCAGCAATGCGGTTCCCAACAGTGCGGAATAGCACAATTTGTTGTTCATGATTCAATAAGTATATTTTGTATAAATGATTGGTCAATTATTATACAAAGATATATTAAAAATGTGAGATTTGGAAATAAACATATCGATAGTGTCAAATTTCAGCAAATGGATTGTAAAAATCGACTAAATGCACTAACTTTGCAGTCCGTTATGGAATATGGTTTTGATAACGAGAAATATCTCAAGATTCAGTCCGAACATATAAAAGAGCGTATCTCTAAGTTCGGCAATAAGCTTTATCTCGAACTTGGCGGCAAACTGTTTGACGATCATCATGCAAGTCGTGTCTTGCCGGGATTTCAGCCCGACAGCAAATTGCGTATGCTTCATCAGTTGAGCGACCAGGCCGAGATTGTGATTGTGATTAGTGCAGCGGATATCGAGAAAAACAAGATTCGTCAGGATTTAGGCATAACTTACGATATGGATGTCCTGCGACTGCGTACTGAGTTCCAAAATCGTGGATTTATGGTCGGTTCAGTCGTTATAACCCATTATAACGGCCAAAGCAGCGCCGATACATTCCGTAAGCGCCTTGAAAGAATGGGCATAATCACATATGTCCACTATCTTATTGACGGCTATCCGACAAATGTTGATTTAATTGCATCAGAAGAGGGATTTGGACGGAATGATTATGTCAAAACGTCTCGTCCGTTGGTAATTGTTACCGCCCCCGGTCCCGGAAGCGGCAAAATGGCAGTCTGCCTTAGCCAGCTTTACAATGAGAATAAGCGTGGTGTTGAAGCCGGATATGCAAAATTTGAAACTTTCCCGGTTTGGAGCTTGCCATTAAAGCATCCTGTCAACATCGCATACGAGGCTGCAACTGCTGACCTCAATGATGTTAATATGATAGATCCGTTTCATCTGGAGGCATATGGAAAAACTGCGATTAATTACAATCGGGATATTGAAATTTTCCCTGTGCTAAATGCATTATTTGAAGGCATATATGGAGAGAATCCATATAAATCGCCGACTGATATGGGAGTGAATATGGTCGGATTCTGTATAGATAATGATGAAATATGTTGTGAAGCATCAAAAAATGAGATTATCCGTCGTTATTATACCGCACTTAATCAATTGGCAACAGGGGCATGTAATGACAACGAAGTAAACAAAATCGCGTTGCTGCTCAAACAGGCTAAAATAACTCCATCTTATCGTAAGCCGGTGACAGCGGCAAGAGAGAGAGCTGAAAAAAGCGGAGTTCCATGTTCGGCAATAGAGCTTCAGGACGGAACTATAATTACTGCCGAGACGAGCGAATTACTTGGCCCAAGTGCGGCATTGATATTAAATGCCACAAAATATCTTGCCGGTATTGACCATGCCGAGAAGCTTATACCCCAGCACATGATTGAACCGATTCAGCATACCAAAATAAATTATCTCAGAGGTCACAACCCGCGTCTTCATACAGATGAAGTTCTCGTGGCATTATCTGTATTAAGTCCTCACAATGAAAATTGCAGGAAGGCATTGGGTAAATTGCCCGAATTATCGGGATGTCAGGTACATTCCACGGTTATGTTAGGGGAAGTAGACCGTAAGATTTTTAATAAACTCGGTGTCGGACTAACTTGTGATCCTAATAAAAAACAATAGTATATTGACTAAAACATAAAAAAGGGCGATTTAAATCGCCCTTTTTTATTCAAATATCATAAAATTTCGTAAATGCCTTTATTATTGAAAGATGATCTTCTACTGATGCTGTTTCCCTGACGGAATGCATGGCCCATAATGCCGCTCCCATATCAACACCGCGCAAGTCAATTTGCGCAGTCAGGATATTGCCTAATGTGGATCCGCCTGCCACATCCGAATGATTGACAAAATATTGACATTGAACCTCTGCCTTTTCACAAACTGTCTTAAACACAGCGGCTGAATCTGCGTCAGTCATATATTTGCAATTTGCATTGATTTTTATAACCGGCCCACCTCCAAGTACAGGGTGGTTGGTGGGATCTTGTTTCTCAACATAATTTGGATGCACCCCGTGAGCATTGTCGGCTGAAATCATAAACGAATTATCTATCGCCCTTAGATAATCTTCTTCATCTCCTCCAAGCTGGGAGTTTATCCTTTTCAAGAGATTCATCAGCACCGGTGAGGCTGCGCCTTGTTTCGTTCCAGAACCAGTCTCTTCATTATCAAAAATCGCCATAATTTTGGTCATCTTTGAGCCTTCTTCGGAATCTAACAGCGCATTGACAGCTGCATGTGCCATAGAAAGATCGTCAAGTCTGCCAGAAGTTATAAATTCTTCATTCATTCCGACAAGCGATGATTTTGTTGTGTCATAAAGAGACAAGTCATAATCCAAAATGTCATCTTTACTGATATCCAATTTTTCAGCAACCATTTTAAGAATCAGTCCCTTTGCATCATCCTTGTCCGAAACCCGACCGATAACCGGAAGCATATCTTTCTGTTTTGATAAAGGATTTCCATCATTGACCGATCTATTGAAATGAATGGCAAGATGCGGAATAGTCAATAGGGGAGTATCCCATTTTACAAGACAAGTCTCCGGAGCAAGAGGATTTGTGCCTCTCACAATTACTCGTCCTGCAATTGAAAGGGGACGGTCAAACCACGTATATAATATCGGACCGCCATAAACCTCAGTATTCAATTTTACAATATTTCCATCACAGAGCATTTCACAATTAGGTTTGATACGGAATCCTGGCGAATCGCTATGTGCCGATATTATTTTGTATCCGTCAGCGGCCGTTCCTTCGCCGACAATAAATGCGAACAGCGCCGAGTCATTTTTAGTTATAAAATACTTCCCTCCCGGGACAAGCTCCCAGCGTTTTTTAGGATTTAAATACACAAATCCTTCTTCAACAAGAATCTGGCTTAGCGTATCCACAGCAAAAAAATTGCATACACTTGCGTCAAGGAAATTCATTAATCCCTTTACCGTTGAATTGTATTGTTCCATAATGGTTATGTCTTTCTGATATTATTAAATAAGCCTCGGGCAATTTGTATCACTCGAGGCTTATAATCTATATTTTATCAAGTGATTACGCCTTCTTATAATACTTGATGGATTCAACATCGAATTTGTCGATGAAAGCAGCATGTTTTAACACTTCAGATTGAGCCATATTAAAGTATACATGAGCTGACGCATCAAAACTTTCATTGCGGGTGGCATCCAGAATAAGAAGATAGCTCATTATGATGTTACCTGCCATCTCTACAAGTCGACGAGCCATCATATCAAGATATTCCGAGTTCTTTGCCGATGTAACTTTTTCCACAGCAGCGGAATATACAGCCGTGAGCTCTACAAGTTTATCCCGCATAGGCTTATAGGCATCGGCAATCTCCATCTGAGCATATTCATTAATATGATTCAAATAAGTGCCGGTTGTTACATGACGGATCGCAGCAACCACTTGAAGCTGAGTAGTACCTTCATATATAGAAGTAATACGAGCATCACGATAAATACGCTCACACGCATAATCTTTCATAAAACCGGAGCCTCCATGAACCTGAACAGCATCATATGCATTCTGATTGCAATATTCACTGCCCATTCCTTTTGAAAGGGGAGTAAAAGCGTCAGCCAATTTTGAATAGTACTTCATCTCGGCCTTTTCCTCTTTTTCAAGTTTACGCTCACGTTCGATGTCTTCCCATGTCTTATACATATCAACGAAACGAGTGGTTTCATATAACAATGAACGGGAGGCATCCAATTTAGCTTTCATTACTGAAAGCATCTCATATACCGCAGGGAATTCAATAATAGCTTTGCCAAACTGCTTACGGTCACGGGCATAAGACAGAGCTTCGCGATAGGCGGCTTCCGATACGCCGACCGACTGGGCAGCAATACCAAGACGAGCGCCATTCATCAGAGCCATTACATATTTAATAAGCCCAAGTTTACGAGAACCGCAAAGTTCCGCTTTGGCATTCTTAAACACAAGTTCACATGTTGGTGAACCTTTGATTCCCATCTTGTTTTCAATACGACGTACGGTGACTCCTCCATCATTTTTGTCGTAAATGAACATAGAAAGACCTCTTCCGTCATGCGTCCCTTCTTCGCTACGGGCAAGTACGAGTGCGATTTGGCCGTCGCCATTAGTGATAAAACGTTTCACTCCATTCAGACGCCAACAGCCATTCTCTTCATCGGGAGTTGCTTTAAGCATAACTGCCTGAAGATCACTGCCAGCATCAGGTTCTGTCAAATCCATTGCCATTGTCTCACCGGCACATACTCTCGGAAGAAATCGTTTGCGTTGGTCTTCATCTGCAAATTCATATATGGTCTCAGCACAGTCCTGAAGTCCCCAGATATTAACGAATCCGGCATCTGCACGGCTCACCATATCAGCAGCCATTATATAAGGGACTAATGAAAAATTAAGACCATTGTAACGGCGTGGAAGCGAGATACCCATCAAACCGGCTTTTACAAGGGCATCAAGATTTTTCTTAGTGCCTTCGGCATATTCTACATGTCCGTCAATTACATGCGGACCTTCATGATCAACACTTTCTGCATTGGGGGCTACAATATCGCCACTGATTTCACCGGCAATCTCAAGAACTTTTTCATATGAGTCCATTGCATCATCAAAATTCAATGGAGCATAGTCATATTTCTCGGCATCGGTGAAATTGCGCTCTTTCAATTCAATGATCCTTTGCATCAACGGGTGGGTCAGATGATGCTTCAAATCAGGATTATCGTTATAAAAATTAGCCATTGTCTTATTTATTATTGATTTTAATGATTTATACCAGACTGGATTATTTTGAGTTTTTCTTATAATATTTAATCAGTTTTGGTATAATGTCTTCGGCATTGCCTGTTATGACATAATCGGCAATAGTGTTTATCGGGGCGTTAGGATCATTATTGATTGAAATAATAATCGCGCTCTCCTGCATACCCGCAATATGCTGAATCTGTCCGGAGATACCACATGCGATGTAAAGTTTCGGTCGCACGGTAACTCCTGTTTGCCCAATCTGACGGTCATGATCTGCAAAACCGGCATCTACAGCGGCACGTGAAGCTCCGACCTCTGCTCCAAGGGTATTTGCCAACTCAAAAAGCAAATCAAATCCTTCCTTGCTTCCCATACCATAACCACCGGCAACAATGATTGGGAAATTCTTGATATTTACTTTTGACTTCTCAATATGCCTGTCTATGATTTCGACAACAAAATCCTCAGGCTTAACATAGTCATTGGCATTAAGATTTATAACCTCTCCTTTATAGTCGGGATTTTTAATCTCTTTTTTCATCACGCCTTCACGGACGGTGGCCATCTGCGGTCTGCATTCCGGATTGACAATTGTTGCCACAATATTTCCACCGAAGGCAGGACGGATCTGATATAGCAAATCCGTATAATTTTTTCCGGTTTTGGGATCAGTATGGTCTCCAATCTCAAGAGCGGTGCAATCAGCTGTGAGTCCGCTGTGCAAGCAAGAAGATACACGCGGCCCGAGATCACGACCTATACAAGTCGCTCCCATTAAGCATATTTGAGGTTTAATTTCTTTAAACAGATTAATCAAAACTGCCGAATGAGGATTTGATGTATAGGGATATAACCGTTCGTCTTGAACTTTATATACCACATCAACTCCATAAGGGAATATCTGATTCTCTATTTTATCCAATTTATCCCCGATAACTACAGCCTCAAGTTTAACGCCGAGTTTATCAGCGAGCACACGTCCTTTGGTCAGGAGTTCGAGGCTCACATCGGCTATTTTGCCATCCTCGTACTCGCAATATACGATAAGATTATTTTGGTCAGTCATAATGTTCTTATTTGGATGATTAGCCGATTGTATGATTAGCGATAAGTTCTTTTATCAAATCCTCAAGCTGTTCGTCATTGTTTTCAATAGTACGACTTTCTTTAGCCGTAAAAACAACATTTTCGATAGCTTTTACTTTTGTAGGAGAACCGGGCAATCCGATTTGTTCCGGGTCAGCATTGACATAAGATGCGTTCCACTCCTGAAGATTCAAATATGGACGTTGGTCAACAATGGCTTTGAGTTCATCAGACAATTTCTCTTTTTCACTCGGAGAAACGGCATATTTATATTTTTGAATACGACGCGCATTGCGAGGACGGCATTCTGCTGCCGAACCATTAACTGTCACAACACACGGAAGTGGCGCAACGACAGTTTCAACACCGTTTTCAAGACGGCGTTTTACAGTCACTTTGCCATCTTTTAAGTCAAGAATCTCTTCTGCATATGTTACTTGTGGGATTCCGAGTTTCTCAGCAATTTGAGGACCCACTTGCGCTGTATCTCCGTCAATAGCCTGACGGCCGCCCAGAATAATATCGAAATTCCCAAATTTTTTAACTGCCTGCGCTAAAGAATAAGATGTGGCAAGCGTATCTGCTCCTCCAAGCACACGGTCAGTAAGCACAATACCGGTATCTGCTCCTCGATAGATTGCTTCACGGATAATTTCCGATGCTCTTGGAAGTCCCATCGTCAGTAAGGTAATGGTTGACCCAGGATTTGCATCCTTCAATCTTAATGCCTGCTCAAGGGCGTTAAGGTCTTCCGGATTAAAAATCGCGGGAAGAGCGGCACGATTTATGGTGCCATCCTCTTTCATTGCATCTTTACCCACATTACGGGTGTCTGGCACCTGTTTTGCGAGCACAATGATGTTTAAACTCATGATTAAAGATATTAGATGTTTGTTAGATGTTATATTTTACAATTAATAGCGGTTACACAAAGGTAAGTTTTTATTTGAATTTTGGCAAATTATTATTAATCAAAACTTGTGCCGTCAAAACAATGCGTGCATACTTTTTCCTTCGGCAATCCTATCGCTTCGATAATAGTCTCAATAGAGTTGAACTTTAAAGATGTCAATCCGAGACGTTCACGGATTTTTTCAACCATTGCGCAATATTTCGGAGAGTTTGTTGTGGAATATTCTTCGAGATTCTTATTGGGATCTCCTTCCAGTTCTTTAATGACACGACGGGTTATCAGCTCCATTTCACTTTTAGATGCAGTGAAGTTAATATAGTGACATGGATAAATCAATGGGGGACAGCTGATTCTTATATGGGCTTCTTTTACTCCGCAATCAAACAAACCTTTGACATTATCTCTCAATTGAGTCCCTCTTACGATTGAATCATCACAGAAAATCACACGTTTTCCATTTAAAAGCGCTTTGTTAGGAATGAGTTTCATCTTTGCGACAAGTTCACGTCGTTCCTGGGAACTTGGAGTAAAGCTCCTTGGCCATGTCGGAGTATATTTTACCAGACCTCTCTGATAGGGAACTCCCTTTCCTTGTGCATAACCGAGAGCCATACCTATGCCTGAATCAGGCACTCCGCTGACGAAATCCACTTCCGTTGTATCGGATTCTCCCATTTTTAGACCTGCATCATAACGCATACTGTCAACATTGCGATTCTCGTACTCACAGACCGGATATCCATAATAAACCCACAGGAACGAGCATATCTGCATCTTTTCTCCCGGAGCTTTCAACTGGTCAATTGAATCGGCAGTGATTTTCACTATTTCAGCCGGGCCGACATTATAACAGATATCATAATCAAGATTCGGAAAAGCGCATGTTTCGCTTGTAACCGCATGAGCGCCATCTTTTTTCCCTATTAATATTGGAGTGCGTCCAAGTTTGTCTCGTGCAGCGATAATGCAGTCTTCTGTAAGAAGAAGCATTGAGCATGAACCTTTGACCCGATTATAGACATTATTTATTCCTGTCACATAGTCTGCGCCTTCACATATAAGCGCGGCAATCATCTCGGTAGGGTTGATGATGTCATAACTATGCTCACAAAAATGATGTCCTTTTGCCAGAAGTTCTTTTTCCAATTCGTTGATATTATTTATTCGTCCGACCGTCACAATCGCAAATTTGCCGAGGTGGCAATTGACAATTATGGGTTGAGCATCGGTGTCACTAATGACACCGATGCCTTTCGTTCCTGAAAAATCTTTCAGATCATTTTCAAATTTTGATCTGAAATAGGAATTCTCGATATTATGTATAGATCTTGTGAATACTCCGTTGTTGCATGTGGCTATACCAGCTCTTTTAGTTCCCATGTGGGAATTATAGTCTACTCCGTAAAAGAGCTCGTTAATGCATTCATCATGCTTTGCAACTCCAAAAAATCCTCCCATACCGAATAATTTAATTCAACAGTTATTTATTGTTTGTCTTGTTTTCAATCCATTTACGGGCATTCACGAATGCATCAATCCATGGTGTGACATCCTCTTGACGGCGACTTTCAGGATAAAATCCACATTGCCATGGGAAAATAGCACGTTCAAGATGTGGCATCATAGCGAGATGCCGTCCGTCTGCCGATGCGATACCGGCCACAGAAGCCCGGGAGCCGTTGGGATTGCCCGGATATGCCGAATAATTGTATTTAGCCACGACATTGTAATTGTCAAGAGGCATCGGGAGATTGAAACGTCCCTCGCCATGAGCAACCCAGATTCCGAGTTTGCTTCCTGACAAAGACTCAAACATCACTGAATTATTTTTAGGGATTGTGACACCAAGGAACTGAGACTCAAATTTGTGAGAGATATTATGTTCCATTGTTGTCTTCTTAGGATGTTCCGGATTAATAAGATTAAGCTCAATCATCAACTGACATCCATTGCATATTCCCAAACTTAATGTGTCGTTACGTTTATAAAACCGTTCGAGAGTCTCTTTAGCTTTTTCATTCCATAAGAAACCGCCTGCCCATCCTTTTGCAGAACCGAGCACGTCGGAATTAGAAAAGCCTCCACAGAATACAATCATGTTTACATCATCCAATGTTTCACGTCCACTCATTAAGTCTGTCATATGGACATCTTTCACATCAAATCCCGCAAGATAGAGAGAATAGGCCATTTCTCGGTCGCCGTTTACTCCTTTTTCTCGTATGATAGCGGCACGGACTCCTGATTTGCAATCGCGGCGAAGTGATAATCCGCGTGATTTTAATGACCCTTTGAAATTGGAAGGGAAACGATATCGGATAGGTTGTTTCTTATAATTCTCATAACGCATTGACGCACATTTTTCTCCACTTTGTACAGCATCAAGCAGATAAGATGAACGGAACCATACATCGCGAAGATGATCTATAAAGAACATCTGTTCGGCATCATTATGTTTAACTACAAGAGTGCGTTCATCTGAGATTGTTCCGATTTTACAGAATCTGACACCTTCTGCCTGCAGCAATGATTCGGCCTTATCACATTTGTTTGCTGCGATTTGAACCACAAGAGCAGGATTTTCCGCAAACAAAATTTTCACTAAATCTTTTTCTCCAAGCGAAGCAAAAGCATCGGCATCAAGCTCTATACCGCCGTTTGTGTTGGCAAACGCCATCTCAAGCAAAGTCGTAACAAGACCTCCGGCTGAAATATCGTGGGCGGCAAGCAATGATTTGCTTTTCACAAGTCTTTGAACCGCATTGAATGTCTTGACAAATTGTTCAGGAGATTTTACGGAAGGAACCTCTTTTCCAAGCCTGTTCAAAGATTGGGCCAATGCTGATCCGCCAAGCTTAAACGAATCGCCGCTGAAATCAATATAGTATAAATAAGAATCTTTATTCTGAAGAACCGGAGATACCGTTTGACGCACATTGCTTACTTCACCGGCGGCAGAAATAATAACTGTTCCAGGAGCAAAAACCTTGTCATCTCCATATTTCTGAGTCATTGACAAGCTGTCTTTTCCAGTTGGAATATTGATTCCAAGAGAGCATGCGAAATCGCTGCATGCTTCAACCGCACGATACAATGCAGCATCCTCTCCCTGGTTCTTACATGGCCACATCCAGTTAGCACTTAACGACACACTCGTTATCCCATCGGCAAGAGGAGCCATTACTATATTTGTAAGAGCTTCGGCTACCGCCATGACAGAACCTTTTGCCGAATCGACGAGGGCGACTTGGGGAGCATGACCGATTGATGTCGCTATACCTGCTTTGCCTTTATAATCCAAAGATACAACACCACAATCGCTAAGAGGAAGCTGAATCTCTCCCTGACACTGCTGACGTGCGATTTTACCGGTAACGGAACGATCGACTTTATTTGTCAGCCAATCTTTGCAAGCGACAGCTTCAAGACTTAAAACATCTCTAAGATAGTCTTCAATTTTGGCAGAATCGTAGTCTACATCTTTATATGTATGCTGAATTGTAGAATCAGTCATAATAGTTTTGGGAGAATTTCCGAACATATCGGCCATCGCAAGATCTATCGGTTTGACACCGTCAGGCTGCTCAAAAACGAATCTATCATCGCCGGTAGTTTCGCCAACAACATAAAATGGAGCACGTTCACGCTCTGCAATGCGTTTTACATATTCGATATCTTCATCATTAATCACCATTCCCATACGTTCCTGGCTTTCATTCCCGACAATCTCTTTTGCCGACAATGTTTTATCGCCAACAGGGAGCGAGCCGATTTCTATTTTTCCGCCAGTCGCTTCCACAAGCTCCGATAACGCATTCAAATGTCCGCCGGCACCGTGGTCATGAATAGAGATTATAGGATTATCGTCACTTTCAGCAAGCGCGCGTATTACATTGCTTACTCGCTTCTGCATCTCAGGATTAGCTCGTTGAACAGCGTTCAGTTCAATGGAATTGTCATATTGTCCAGTCTCAACGGAAGATACAGCGCCACCGCCCATACCAATACGATAATTGTCGCCACCCATTACTATCACTTTCTCTCCGGCCTCAGGAATGCCTTTTATGGCATCCTTGGTTGCAGCGAACCCGACACCGCCAGCAAGCATTATGACCTTGTCATATGCATATTTTTTATCGTTTTCTTCATGCTCGAATGTCAGCAAAGAACCGCAAATAAGTGGTTGTCCGAATTTATTTCCAAAATCCGATGCTCCATTAGAGGCTTTGATAAGAATATCGCACGGTGTTTGATAAAGCCATGTTCTTGGATTCATCATCATTTCCCAACGATGTTCAGGCGACATACGCGGATAGGATGTCATATATACCGCTGTCCCCGCAATAGGCAAACTGGCCTTTCCGCCGCCAAGACGATCTCGGATTTCACCTCCTGTCCCGGTTGCGGCGCCGTTAAACGGCTCAACGGTAGTCGGGAAATTATGTGTTTCAGCCTTAAGCGAAATCACAGTATCCACATCTTTAACTTCAAAATAGTCGGGACGGTCTGGATTTACGGGATAAAATTGGTCAACCTTAGGGCCTTTAACAAATGCGACATTATCTTTATACGCCGAAACAAGGCTATTAGGGTTGACCTGAGATGTTTTCTTTATAAGTTTGAAAAGGGAGGAAGGCTTCTCTTCTCCGTCAATAATAAATGTGCCATTGAATATTTTATGACGGCAATGTTCTGAATTCACTTGCGAGAAACCGAAGACCTCACTATCTGTCAACGGGCGGCCAAGCCGGACGCTTAACTCTCGCAGATATTGCTCTTCTTCCGAGCTCAACGCAAGACCTTCTTTTTGATTATACTCTGCTATATCTTCTATATATACGATAGGATCCGGAGTCTTATTTACCGTGAACACACGGCTGTTTAATCCTTCATATACACGTTGAAGCATTTTATCGTAAACAGGAACGTCAGCCGTTACTCGATTAAACTCCTCGATACGTGAAATTCCGCGCAATCCCATATTTTGGGTAATTTCTACCGCATTTGTACTCCATGGAGTAACCATTTCCCTGCGAGGGCCAACAAAGCGCCCTTTTAAAGATGTAGATGACAATTGTGTTGCTCCACCGAAAAGCCATGACAGTTTTTGGCTCTCTTCATCAGAAAAACGATGGTCAGTCTCCACCGCGATGATAAGATTTGCTCCTTTTTTGAAGTAAACTACCATATATTGTAATTTTGATTGTTTATTATAGTTTGCAAAAATACTAAAAAAATATTATTCGCTGCTCTTGTTTTAATCAAAATCTCATGACACGACTGACAATGCAAAAATTTTGGCATGGATTTTGCTTATTTCACAATGTTTAGCCGCAAAATTGTTGGTAAATGAAATTTTAACGCTAATTTTGTAGTCCGATTTTAGAAAATTTAGTAAAAATAATCATACATCATGAATGTAACATTAGACAAAAAAGACAATGTGAGCGCAGTTCTCACCGTTAACATCCAGGAGCAAGATTACAAAGATAAAGTAGCAAAAGAGCTTAAAGAGATTGGCAAGAAACATATTATTCCGGGATTCCGTCCGGGTCATGTTCCTGCAGGGGAACTAAATCGCCGCTTTGGAAAACAGGTAACAAGCGATGTTATCAACCAGGAAGTATATGAAGCTGTCATCAACTATATACGTGACAATAAGCTTGGCGTTCTTGGAGAGCCGATACCTGTTGAAGTTAAGGAGCTCGATCTAAAGAATGAAAAAGATTTTACATTCCAATATGAACTTGCTCTCACCCCGGAATTAAATGTGACACTTGACAAAGACGTAAAATTGCCATATTATACAATCGGAGTCACCGATGAAATGATAACTGAACAAGATGGCAAATTCCGTGAACGTTTTGGCGCGCAAGTGCCCGACGAGACAGTAGAAGCGAATGCGTTGGTCAAAGGAACAATCATGGAGCTCAATGAAGACGGCACTGTAAATACTTCAGAAAATGCCATTCAAATGCTAAATGGCATCGTTGCTCCAATGTATTTCAAAGACAAGGCTGAGGCCGATAAATTTGTTGGCAAAAAAATAAACGACAAAGTCGTTTTCAATCCCTGGAAAACATGCGAAGGCAATGCGACAGAATTGTCATCCATGCTTGGAATTGATAAAGAAAAAGCCGCCAATGTTAAATGCGATTTTGAATTTGCAATTTCTGAAATCATAGTTCTTCGTCCGGCTGAACTTGGTCAAGAGCTATATGACAATGTTTTAGGCAAAGACAAAGTAACTGATGAAGCAGGCTACCGTGCAGGAATAAAGGAAATGATCGCTAACGAACTTTCCCGCAATAGTGAGATGATGTTCCGTGCCGACACTGAAAAAGCCATGCTTGCAAAATATGGAGAAATGGAACTCCCGGCAGAAGTATTGAAGAAATGGCTTATCCGTCGTCATGACGAGCTGACTTCCGAGAACATCAATGAAGAATATGAGAAAATGGTTCCGGGCTTGAAATGGCAGCTTATCAAAGAGCGTCTTGGAGAACTCTGCCAAATCAAGATAGAAGAAGATGACCTTGTAAATCATGCAAAAATGATTGCAGCTATGCAGTTTGCCCAATATGGCATGACTAATATGGATGATGCTACCCTCGCAGATTATGCAAAACGCATTCTTGCTGATAAAAATTATCGTCCGCGCATAATTGAAGAAGTTGGCGACGCTAAACTTTTTGACGCGATTAAAGAACGAATTACTCTTGAAAACAGAGAGGTTTCTTTGGATGAATTCAAAGAACTCGCTTCAAAGATGTAAATATCCTTTTGACAGCTAAAGAAGAGCGGCGCAAATGTGTCGCTCTTCTCTTATATATAAAAATTGACAAAAAATTGCACAATTCCAATTTTATTTTTGTATCTTTGAAATAGTAAATTAGACACTTAACATTAGAATATGAATAATAATGATTTTAGAAATTATGCGGTAAAGCATTTAGGCATGAACGGACTCGCCCTTGACCAATATATGGCATCGGCTGGGGTTCCCAATATTACGTCAAGCTATATTTCACCGACAATCATTGAAGAGCGACAGATGAATGTAGCCCAGATGGATGTCTTTTCACGCCTTATGATGGACCGTATAATATTTCTTGGGACAGAAGTGAATGATTATACTGCAAATGTCATACAAGCCCAGTTGCTCTACCTTGACACATCCGATCCAGGAAAAGATGTGTCTATATATATAAATTCTCCCGGCGGGTCCGTGTACGCCGGACTTGGGATATATGACACTATGCAATACATATCAAGCGACGTGGCAACAATATGCACGGGAATGGCAGCATCAATGGCAGCAGTGCTGCTTGTGTCAGGCGAAAAGGGAAAACGCTTCGCGCTTAAGCATTCGCGAGTCATGATCCACCAACCAATGGGCGGTGCTCAGGGCCAGGCATCTGACATTGAAATCACAGCTCGTGAAATCCAAAAGTTAAAGAAAGAGTTATACACAATAATTGCCGACCATTCCGGCATGTCATATGAAAAAGTTGAACGTGATTCCGACCGTGATTATTGGATGACCGCCGAAGAGGCCAAAGAATATGGCATGATTGACAATGTATTGGTAAAAGCAGCTCATTAACAAAAACAATATGGCAAAAAAAACAGAAAGTGCTAAATGCTCATTCTGCGGACGTCCTGCCGAAATGGCGGAAATCCTTGTCCCGTCAGCCGACAAGCCCAATACCTACATTTGTTCTTATTGTATCGAATCCATAAGTGAAATACTGAACGAATATAAGACAAATGCCTCAGGAAAAGGAATTGCAGAAAATGCCGAGCCATTGGGCAAGATTCCCAAGCCTAAAGAGATATGCGAGTTTCTAGACCAATATGTTATTGGTCAGACCGAGGCAAAGAAATATCTGTCCGTTGCGGTTTATAATCATTATAAACGTCTGTCTCAAACGCAGGATGACGATGTCGACATTGAAAAAAGCAATGTGATTCTCGTCGGGCCTACCGGTACCGGCAAGACCCTGCTTGCCAAAACAATCGCGAAACTGCTTGATGTTCCCTTCACAATCGTGGATGCTACGGTCCTTACACAGGCGGGATACGTAGGAGAGGATATTGAAAGTCTTCTTACCCGTTTGCTCCAAGTTGCCGATTATGATGTTGCAAAAGCAGAAAGAGGCATTGTGTTTATCGATGAAATCGATAAAATTGCAAGAAAAGGAGATAATCCTTCCATCACACGCGATGTAAGCGGGGAAGGCGTGCAACAAGGGTTGCTTAAACTGCTGGAGGGCTCGGTGGTAAACGTGCCGCCTCAAGGCGGGCGCAAACATCCTGAACAACGTATGATTCCGGTAAATACGAAAAACATACTGTTCATTTGCGGTGGAGCTTTTGACGGAATAGAGACAAAAATTGCCCATCGTCTGAATACACATGTTGTCGGATATTCGACCAACCCGGCAAAGCAGCGTTATAAACGAGACAATTTCTTAAAATATGTAGCGCCACAGGATCTCAAGTCATTTGGCTTGATTCCTGAAATTATAGGGCGATTACCTATATTGACAAGCCTTGAGCCGCTTGATCGGGAAGCATTGAGAAGAGTGCTTACGGAGCCTAAAAATGCAATTGTCCGTCAATATGTAAAGCTATTCAAGATGGATGGAATCGATTTGGAGTTTGAGGATGCCACATTGGATTTAATAGTTGACAAAGCGATAGAATATAAGCTTGGAGCCAGAGGATTGCGTTCTATTGTTGAGACAATAATGATTGATTCAATGTTCGACTATCCATCGTCCAATAAGAAAAAGTTTATTGTTACACCTGATTATGCATTGGAAAAATTAAAGAAATCAGAACTTGAATCATTGAATAACTAACCTGAACCAAATACACCATGACACAGAAACCGGCATTGACTGAAGAACTGAAACGGCATTTCGGTTTTGACACTTTCAAGGGCAACCAAGAGGCTATTATTTCGAGTCTGTTGGATGGAAACGATACTTTTGTATTAATGCCTACTGGAGGTGGAAAATCTTTATGTTATCAGCTTCCTGCACTCATTATGGAGGGAACAGCTATTGTCATCTCCCCATTGATTGCCTTGATGAAGAATCAGGTCGATGCTATGCGCAATTTCAGTGAGCATGATGCTGTGGCCCACTTTCTAAATTCTTCATTGAATAAGTCGGCCATCGATCAGGTAAAAAGCGATGTAATATCAAAAAAGACAAAGTTGCTCTATGTAGCGCCTGAGTCTTTAACAAAAGAAGAAAATATTGAATTCCTAAAAACAGTTCCCATATCATTTTACGCTGTTGACGAAGCCCATTGCATATCGGAATGGGGACATGATTTTCGTCCGGAATACCGCAGGATTCGTCCTATAATAAATGAAATTTGCCGTCGACCGGTGATTGCGCTGACTGCTACTGCAACCCCAAAAGTACAACATGACATCCAAAAAAATCTCGGCATGCAGGAAGCGATCGTATTCAAATCATCGTTCAATCGAAAGAATCTTTATTATGAGGTCAGACCGAAAACCGCTAATATCGATAAGGAAATAATTAAATTCATTAAGTCCCAAAACGGCAAAAGCGGAATAATATACTGCCTTAGCCGAAAGAAAGTAGAAGAACTTGCCGAAACCTTGAAAATAAACAATATCCGAGCTTTGCCCTATCATGCAGGAATGGATGCCGCAACAAGATCAGCCAATCAGGATGCATTTTTGATGGAAGAAGTTGATGTTATTGTTGCAACTATTGCTTTCGGAATGGGAATAGACAAACCGGATGTGCGCTTTGTTATCCATTACGATATTCCGAAGTCTCTTGAGGGCTATTATCAGGAAACAGGACGAGCAGGGCGTGACGAAGGGGAAGGCTTGTGTATAGCTTTCTATTCAAACAAGGACTTATTGAAAATGGAAAAATTCATGCAAGGCAAACCTATATCCGAACAAGAAATAGGGAAACAGCTTTTGCTTGAAACTACAGCCTATGCTGAATCATCGATATGCCGCAGGAAATCACTCTTGCATTATTTTGGAGAGGAATACAACGAAGATAATTGCGGGAATTGTGACAATTGTTTAAATCCTAAAAAACAAGTGGAAGCAAAAGATGAGCTTTGTGCTGTTATTGAAACTGTCACAGCACTTAAAGAGAAATTCAAAGCCGAACATGTCATTGATGTTTTGCTCGGCAAGAACACTGCAACTGTAAAGTCGTATAACCAAGATGAGCTGGAAGTATTTGGATGTCTTGAAGGCAGTGATGCCAAGACTCTGAACACAGTAATCCGACAAGCTATAATCGCAGGATATCTTGACAGGGATATTGAAAATTTCGGACTTTTGAAAGTTACAAAAAAGGGAAAAGATTTTGAAAGAAAGCCCGTCTCTTTTAAAATTGTGGAAGATAACGATTTTAATGAAGAGGAAGAGGAAATGGTAGTGAAAGGAGGAGCATCCTGCGCAGTCGATCCCGAACTATATAATATCCTTAAAGATCTGAGGAAAAAAATAGCCAAACGGCTTGAGCTGCCTACATATGTGATTTTCCAGGATTCTTCTTTGGAAGCTATGGCCACAACATATCCGATTACCATAGAAGAACTTCAAAATATCCCTGGCGTTGGAGCCGGAAAAGCAAAACGTTATGGCGATGACTTTATAAAGGTGATAAAATCCCATGTCGAAGAGAACGAAATTGAACGTCCCGAAGATTTAAGGGTAAGAAGTGTCGCCAATAAAAGCAAACTTAAGATATCAATAATTCAAGGTATCGACAGAAAAATCCCTCTTGACGCATTGGCAGAAAGCAAAGGTCTGGAATTCAATGAATTGCTTGACGAAATTGAAGCCATTGTGTATTCCGGCACAAAAATCAGTATAAATTATTTTCTTGACGAAATAATGGATGATGAACGACAGGAAGATATATTTGAATATTTCAAAGAGAGCGAAAGCGATGACCTCAAATCTGCTTTTGACGAACTTGGAAATGAATATAGCGAAGAGGAAATCAGACTGATAAGAATTAAGTTCTTGTCATAAATGGGTAATTAGTAATTTTATAGAGCTTGTTGAATAATGTCTTTAACTGAAACAACTAACAAGAATACGGCAATATTGCTTATGCATTGTCCGGATCAACCGGGCATAATTGCCGTTATAACCGAGTTTATTAACGTAAATGGAGGAAATATCGTTTACCTTGATCAATACGTTGATAAGGTAAACGGCGTTTTCTACATGCGAGTAGAATGGGATCTTGAGCGATTCATTATACCAAAAGATAAAATTGGAGAGTATTTCCAGATTTTGTATGCGGCAAAATATAATTTGAATTACTCGTTGAAATTTTCTGACACCCCACAGCGGATGGCAATTTTTGTCAGCAAGATGTCCCATTGTCTATATGATATTCTTGCCAGATATATTTCAGGAGAATGGAATGTCGAAATACCGGTTATAATAAGCAATCATCCGGATCTGGCTGATGCGGCAAAGCAATTTAATATTCCGTTTGAGGTTATTCCTGTGACAAAAGACAATAAGGCAGAAATGGAAAAGAAAGAATTTGAAATTCTCGATTCTTACAATATTGATTTTATTGTTCTTGCGAGATACATGCAGGTTCTTTCCGAGGAATTTATAAACCGTTATCCGCACCATATCATCAATATACATCATTCTTTCCTGCCTGCTTTTGTAGGAGCAAAACCTTATCATGCCGCATATGAACGCGGAGTTAAACTGATTGGCGCTACCAGTCATTATGTTACGCCGGATCTTGACGCAGGGCCTATAATAGAACAGGATATCGTTCGGGTAACTCATAAAGACACTATTCAGGATCTTGTCCATAAAGGACGCGATTTAGAAAAAATCGTGCTTTCCAGAGCTGTGGAAAAACATATCCAGCGGAAGATACTCACATTTGACAATAAAACAATTGTTTTTAGTTGATGGGGATTGCAATAATTAAATACAATGCCGGAAATAACTACTCTGTATTGTCTGCATTTAAGAGATTAGGAGTAGAGGCTGTCATAACGGATAATCCCGAAATTCTTCATTCAGCCGACAAAGTTATTTTTCCAGGAGTAGGGGAAGCAAGCAGCGCAATGGATTATATCCGTTCACATAAACTTGATGAGATAATACGCTCTCTTACTTGTCCCGTATTGGGTATATGCATAGGCCAACAACTTTTGTGCCGTCATTCGATGGAGGGAAATACCGATTGCCTTGGCATATTTGATGTTGATGTGATCAGGTTCCAATCAGACAACCCGGAATTTAAAATACCTCACATGGGATGGAACACACTGAATGTTATTCAGCAGAATGGAGTGATACCTCAAGAATGCGATGGCAAATATGTGTATTACGTGCATAGTTATTATACGCCCGTAAATGAATTCACGTCCGCAGTAACTGAATACATACATCCATTTAGCGCGGCATTACATAAAGATAATTTTTACGCAACTCAATTCCACCCGGAAAAGAGCGGAGGCATTGGCGAGATAATATTAAAAAACTTTCTGAATATATGATTGAAATCATTCCTGCAATTGACATTATCGACGGAAAGTGCGTTCGGCTTACAAAAGGTGATTATTCGAGTGCCAAAATCTATAACGGTAATCCGGTAGATATCGCCAAAACATATGAAGATGCAGGTTGCCGCAAATTGCATGTTGTCGATTTGGATGGAGCAAAATCCCATCATATCGTAAATCATGTCACGTTAGAGCGGATTGTAGCAGCTACATCCTTGACTGTAGATTTTGGAGGCGGGATAAAACATGACGATGATATAAGGAAGGCATTTGATTTCGGAGCGTCAAAAGTCACTTTGGGCAGTATTGCCGTTAAAAATCCTGACATCTCATTAGAATGGCTGAATTATTATGGATCAGAAAAGATTATAATTGGAGCGGATGCCAGAAACGGTAAAATTTCGACATCGGGATGGTTGCTTGATTCCGATATCGAAATAATGGATTTTTTATCCGAATATTTAAAAAACGGAGCACAACAGGTAATTTCTACTGATATAAGCGTTGACGGCACATTAAACGGCCCGTCAATCAAGTTATACCAAGATATACTTACAAATTTTCCTGATATATATTTAATCGCGAGCGGAGGAGTAGGGCATATAGATGATGTATATAAACTCAATGAAATCAATGTCCCTGCGGTTATTGTCGGGAAAGCGATATATGAAGGGCTTATAACTCTACCGCAGTTAGAACATTTCAATTTGCAGTAACATATGCTTGCCAAACGAATTATACCATGTCTTGATGTCAAAGACGGCAAGACAGTAAAAGGAGTTAATTTTGTCAATTTCCGTGATGCCGGAGACCCGGTTGAACTTGGACAGAAATATAGTCTGGATGGGGCGGACGAATTAGTATATCTTGACATTATCGCATCTCATGACGGACGTAAGACATTCATTGACCTTGTAAGACGTGTCGCCGCAAATATTAATATTCCTTTTACAGTCGGTGGTGGAATAAATCATGTTGATGATGTAGAGAAATTACTCAATGCAGGGGCCGATAAAATATCAATCAATTCGGCTGCAATCAAAAATCCGTCTTTAGTTGATGAGATTGCAAAACGTTTCGGATCCCAGGTTTGTGTAGTTGCAATAGACGCGAAGTTAGAAAAAGGAGAATGGACATGTTTTCTTAATGGAGGGAGAATCCCAACAGACCGTAAATTGATAGAATGGGCTTATGAAGCACAAGAACGAGGAGCCGGAGAAATCCTTTTCACAAGTATGAATCATGACGGAGTAAAAACAGGTTTTGCTTGCGACGCTCTTTATGCTCTCCATGAACAATTATCCATTCCAGTAATTGCCTCTGGCGGAGCTGGCGAAATGTCTCATTTTTATGATGTCTTTTCATCAGGAAAAGCCGATGCAGCTCTTGCGGCAAGTATTTTCCATTTTAATGAAATCGAAATTCCAGAATTAAAACACTATCTTCGCGAAAAAAATATCAATGTAAGAATATAATTATGTCAAATTTAGATTACAACAAACTTAACGGACTCATACCAGCCGTTATTCAAGATGCTCGAACAAAGAACGTGCTCATGCTTGGATTCATGAACGAGGAGGCTTACAATAAGACTATTGAAACCGGCAAGGTGACATTTTATAGCCGTACTAAAAATCGACTTTGGACAAAAGGAGAGGAAAGCGGCAACTTTTTAAATGTGCTTTCCATTGAACAGGATTGCGACAACGACACGTTATTAATTAAAGCGATTCCGGCCGGCCCGACTTGTCATAAGGGGACTGATACTTGCTTTGGAACCGAGAACAAAGCCGGAGTCTATTTTTTTGAATATTTGCAGGATTTTATCGACCGCCGACACCGAGAGATGCCTGCCGGATCATACACAACCTCGTTGTTTCAGAAAGGAATCAACAGAATGGCTCAGAAAGTCGGGGAAGAGGCAGTAGAAACAGTCATTGAAGCTACTAATGGCACAGATGACCGATTGATATATGAGGCTTCTGATTTAATATATCACCTTATTGTGCTTCTGACTTCGAAAGGTCACCGCATAGAAGAACTTGCCGAAGAACTTAAAAAAAGGCATAAAGAATAACCGCCATGCTTGTTGTAGATTATAATGCGGTCGAAATATTGCGTAAAGAACATATCGTCCTTCGCAATGTAAACCTGCAAATCAATAGTGGCGAATTTACCTATATCATAGGAAAAGTAGGCAGCGGAAAAAGCAGCCTGCTAAAATCAATGTATGCGGAAATACCTATTGAAAACGGACAAGCCCATGTATTGGACTATGATTTGGTGGATATAAACAAAAAAAGAATTCCATATTTAAGACGCTCGATAGGAATTGTTTTCCAGGATTTCCAACTTCTTACAGATCGCTCAGTATATGAGAATCTGCATTTTGTCCTGCAAGCTACCGGTTGGAAAAACAAACAGGAGATCGATCAACGTATTGAGGAGGTTCTTAAAGAGGTAGGAATGCTTAATAAATCCTATAAGATGCCACATGAATTATCCGGAGGCGAGCAACAACGTATTGTGATCGCCAGAGCATTGCTTAATAAGCCGAAACTGATTTTGGCAGATGAGCCGACAGGAAATCTTGATCCCGGAACAGGAGAGCAGATCGTAAGGTATCTTCATGAAATATCCAAAGATGGAACAGCTGTCATCATGGCAACACATAATCTCTCCTTTTTAGAGCAATTTCCTGGCAAAGTGTTAAGATGTGAAGATAAGCAATTACGCTCCATATAAGTATTAATTTAATTGAAATCGGTATATATGGATGATTTTTCGTATCTTTGTGCCGTTTTTATGTTATAACATATATTTTAGAGAATGAAAGTATTAAAATTTGGAGGCACATCCGTAGGCTCTGCCGAGAGGATGAAGGAAGTCGCTAAACTCATTGCCGATCGTGGCCGTAATATCATTGTGTTATCAGCAATGTCGGGCACAACAAATACGCTTGTTGAAATATCTGAGTATTTGTATAAGAAAAATGTTGATGGTGCCAAAGAAACCATCAATCAGCTGGAATCCAAATACATAAAGACTATCGATGCTCTTTATGAAAAGGAAGAAAGCAAAATTGAGGCAACTCGCGAAGTGAAATCATGCTTTAATTACATGCGTTCATTCACTAAAGATATATTCACTTTATTTGAAGAAAAAGAGATTCTTGCCCAGGGGGAACTTATGTCGACAGCGATGATGAACATATATCTTGCTGAGTTAGGATATAAGTCGATATTATTGCCAGCATTGGATTTTATGCGTACTGACAAGAACTCTGAACCGGACACCCAATATATAAAATCAAAATTAAGCGCGCTATTGGAAAAACACACAGACGCTGACTTATATATCACACAAGGCTATATCTGCCGAAACGCTTATGGCGAGATTGATAATCTCCTGCGTGGAGGTAGTGACTATACGGCTTCACTAATTGGTGCGGCAATCAATGCTGAGGAAATCGAAATATGGACCGATATCGATGGAATGCATAACAATGATCCGCGTTTTGTAGAAGGAACTGCTCCAGTTGAGGAACTCCATTTTGAAGAAGCGGCGGAATTAGCTTATTTTGGAGCTAAAATTTTACATCCGACATGTATTCTACCGGCAAAACTGAATAATAT
Organism: uncultured Muribaculum sp.; assembly: GCA_964651105.1. GTDB lineage: Bacteria > Bacteroidota > Bacteroidia > Bacteroidales > Muribaculaceae > Muribaculum. The sequence goes on from CAZYXN010000010.1 coordinate 24,739, forward strand.
CCCTGTACGACTGCTTAATACCATGCAACCGGAAGCAAAGGGAACGCTTATTCATAACTCTCAGACCTTACGCGCCATAAAAGCCGTTGCGGCGAAAGACAATATCACTGCTATAAAAATAAAATCGGGGAGAATGCTTCTCGCTTATGGATTTTTACGTAAAGTTTTTGAAGTATTTGAGTCTCATCAGACTTCGATAGACATGATTACCACTTCAGAAGTCGGAGTATCACTAACTATCGACAATGAAAGAAATCTGGATGCTATCCTTGATGACTTACGCAAATTCGGAACTGTCACAATAGACCGTGACATGGTCATTATATGTGTTGTAGGTGATTTAGAGTGGCAAAACAGGGGATTTGAGGCTAAAGCATTGGACGCATTACGTGAGATTCCGGTCAGAATGATATCTTATGGGGGAAGCAATTACAATATCTCATTCCTCGTACGCAAGGAAGATAAAATCAAAGCTCTAAACCTATTAAGCGACAATTTGTTTAAAACTAAGTAAATTTAGCAATCGTCGTTATGGAAAAATTTCCGTTACAAAAATTCCGGGAAGCGGTAACTCCATTCTATTTCTATGATATGGAATTGCTGAACGACACGTTGAAAACAATAAAGATGTCAGCTCCGGAGAAAGAATATTGTATTCATTACGCTATTAAAGCAAACAGCAACCCAGAAATTCTCAAACTCATAGCTAAAAGCGGATTGGGTGCCGATTGTGTGAGTGAAGGGGAGATTCGGGTTGCAATCGATGCCGGTTTTCCAGCCAATAAAATTGTATTTGCCGGAGTAGGAAAAGGAGATTCTGAAATTGATTTTGCATTAGACAAAGGTATCGGATGTTTCAATGTCGAGTCTCTCCCGGAATTGCAATTAATAAATGAAATGGCAATAAACAAGAATAAAGTCGTTGATATTGCACTTAGAGTGAATCCGAACATCGATGCTCATACCCATCATTATATTACTACCGGATTGGAGGAAAATAAATTTGGGATTGCATTTGAAATGCTTGACGAAGCGATTGTTTATTGTATGAAACAGCCCAATCTACATTTGACTGGGCTTCATTTCCACATTGGCTCACAAATTACGACAAATGAACCATTTAAGGTTTTATGTGCAAAAATCGAGGCATTAACAGCACATTACTCAGAACAAGGGATTGAATTTACTTCGATAAATGTAGGGGGCGGATTAGGCATTGATTATGAAAATCCTGATAAAAATCCAATTCCTGATTTCGCAGCTTATTTCGAGACATTCAGAAATAACTTAAAATTAAAACAAGGCCAAACCCTACATTTTGAACTTGGCCGATCAATCGTAGCTCAATGCGGCTCTTTGATCACCAAGGTTTTATATGTAAAAGAGGGTCTGAAAAAGAAATTCGTAATTGTCGATGCGGGAATGACTGACTTGATTCGCCCCGCATTATACCAAGCCCATCATTTAATTCAGAATCTCACATCAACGACATCAAAAACAGAAGTCTATGATGTCGTTGGTCCAATATGTGAATCCTCCGATTGTTTTGGCACGAATGAAATTTTGCCGATTACATCTCGTGGAGATTTGCTTGCCTTACGTTCGGCAGGAGCATATGGTGAAATTATGGCTTCTCAATATAATTGCAGAAAGTTGCCTGGCTCCATATTCGGATAAAATATATTTCAATGATATAATGATATATACGTAACAATCCTAATAGAAATAGGGGAGTTACGTATATGTTTTTAAATCGCTTTTATAAATTGTGCGGGATTACCTGCAACAAATGTATGAGGCATAACATTTTTTGTAACAACACTGCCTGCTCCAATCACAGCTCCTTCACCAATGGATACTCCGGGAAGAACAACTACATTTGAGGCAATCCACACATTATCTTCAATATAGACCGGTTTAGCCTGCATAATTCCCGAATTACGTTTCTCAACCTCTAAATCATGGATTATTGTACAAATAGTTGTGTTTGGCCCAATAAATACATGATTTCCGATTGTTACTTCAGCTTCGTCAAGAATGGTCAAATTGAAATTCCCGACAAAATTATCGCCAATACGTATATTAAAGCCGAAATCACATCTAAATGGACTATGAATAACAAATTTAGATCCTATTGACGCTAATAACTGTCGAATAATTGATTCCCGTTCAGTATGATTTTGAAATATCTATTTTCCATATCCACTACTTAACATAATATCCATTATGTCTAAATTTATATTATAGTGTCTGCAGGGAAAAGTATCAATTAAAATTGAGATCAAATTATCAAATTATTTGTATCTTTGTAAAAATCACCATAACTAAGATTAAAATGTTTGATAAAACATACGGATTATATATTGCCCATGGAGAAAATGGCCCCATAAGCATGAACGGGAAAATGATTAATCGACATGGCTTAATAGCCGGAGCTACAGGAACTGGGAAAACTGTAACATTGCAAGTTATGGCCGAGACTCTCTCTCAAGCCGGAGTCCCATGTTTCATGGCAGATATTAAAGGTGATTTATCCGGTATTGCAGAAAAAGGACAATCAAGTAAATTTATAGAAAACAGATGTTCTGAGTTCAATATCGAAAAACCGATATTCAAAGCATGTCCTGTAAGATTCTTTGATGTATTTGGAGAGGAAGGCCATCCTATAAGAGCGACAATATCAGGAATGGGCGCCGAGCTATTAGCACGATTACTCGAACTGAATCCGACACAAACGGGTGTTCTCAACATAATATTTCGAATAGCATCCGATAGAAATCTTTTATTAATTGATTTAAAAGATTTAAGATCTTTACTTGATTATGTCTCTAAGAACTCGGCTAATTACATTACGACATATGGGAATATTAGCCCGCAGACAATCGGGGCAATTCAAAGGGCACTCTTATCTCTTGAAAACCAAGGCGCTGACAAATTTTTCGGAGAGCCGGCATTTAATATCCAGGATTTGCTGACTATAGAAGGTGGTATGGGAATGTTAAACGTATTGGCCGCAGATAAACTTATACAATCGCCTAAAGTATATTCAACATTCTTAATGTGGTTATTAAATGAGATTTATACCACCCTTCCCGAAGTCGGAGATCTTGATTTTCCAAAATTGGTATTCTTTTTTGACGAAGCGCATCTATTATTCAACGATGCTCCCAAAACGTTTTTTGACAACATTGAACGTGTTGTAAGGTTGATTCGTAGTAAAGGTGTAGGTATATATTTTATAACTCAGAATCCTATTGATATTCCAGATACTATTCTTGGACAATTAGGCAACCGTGTTCAGCACGCGCTCAGAGCATTCACTCCCCGTGACCAAAAAGCGTTAAAAGCTGCAGCCCAGACATTTCGTCCTAATCCCAAATTTGATACGGCAGAAATAATCCAACAACTTGGAACAGGAGAAGCATTAGTCTCATTTTTAGATGAAAAAGGGGCACCGACTATAGTTGAAAATGCTAAAATAATGTTTCCATTGAGCCATATAGGATCAATTTCACCTGAAAATAGGAAACAAATAATTCAAGAATCGCTATTATTCGGGAAATACGATACTCCTATTGATCGGGAAAGTGCATTTGAAATGATTTTAGCCGAAAAAGAACATCAGGCAGAAATAAAGAAAAAAGATAATTCAGATAAAAAATTAAAAGCAAAAAAAGAATCAAAAACAAAGAAAAAGAACGGTTTTTGGAGTGGTGTCGCTGCTATTGCAATGCCAATATTGACATCAATCGGGCGTTCAATCGGACGAGAAGTCGTTAAAAATATTACCGGCACTGCATCTACTCGTAAACGAAAAAGATGATAAAATCATTCTGGAAATATGGAATAAATATTATTTTGCTGGCGGTTGTTATAACATCCGTTTTGCAGTTTCATCATCATGATTGCCAGGGACATATTACTTTCACACCAAATATAGAGTGTGCAAATGCACACATCCATATATACTCTAAAGATGATAATCATACCAGACATAATCATGACGATTTATGTTCATTAACCCTTGATTCACAAGTCGTTAAATCCCATAGAATTGATTTCGCCCCATCATTACTGTCTTTAATCGGAAGCCTTCCACATCTTACATATCAATTATTTGATTCAGAAGACAAAGGGATTATATTTGTCCATATTATCCCCAAATTATCCCCTGAAAAACTTGGATTGGCTCTTTTATTGAGAGCTCCACCCTATTCATTTATGCGATAACCCCAATTATTAACACATTTAAAATGACTTAGTGTGCTATAAATGACACTAAGTTGCGCTAATTAATCTGTTATTTTGCATTGATTATTAAATCATCCAATGAAAAATAATCAGAAAATCAATATTTATCCATAAATGAATTATCCAATGAAAAATTTACCTAAATTATTATTAATTTCCTCAATCAGCCTTATCTCTTGTTCACATAATCACACAGACCATGAAGCCAACGAACATGATGTACATAATGAGCATGAAGATATTGAACTTAATGAAGAACATGATCATGGCGATGAGATTATCCTTGACGAACACATCGCAAATGATTTTGGAGTAAAAGTAGCAGCAGTAGTCCCAAACGACTTCAATGAAGTAATAAAGGTTAGCGGCATAATACTCCCCTCTTCATCAGAAGACAATATCTTATCCTCTAAGTCGTCAGGCATTGTAACCCTAAACAATCACACAAACTTAGGTGCAAAAGTAAACAAAGGAACATCTATCGCTTCTCTTTCATCTCATGGAATGTCGGGAGGTGATGTCAACGAATCAACAGCTGCCGCACTTGAAATTGCAAAAAAAGAACTTGAGCGTCTAAAACCGTTATATGAAGAGCAAATAATTCCTAAAAAAGACTACATTGCGGCTCAAAATGCCTATCAGCAAGCATTGATCGCTCACTCAGGAAGTAATTCGGGCAGCATCGTATCATCTCCGTCTAATGGGACTATCACGGAACTATATGTAAAGTCCGGAGAATATGTAAATGCCGGCCAACCGATTGCACGTATTTCATCTGCCAGAAACTTTATTTTAAGAGCTGATTTGCCTGAGAAATATTTTAAGGAATTCAATAATGTCATTTCAGCAAATATCCGTACCGCATACATGGATTCCGCTATTTCAATATCTGATTTAAACGGAAAAATGGTAGCCTCTGTACAAGATAGTTATCCTATCGCTCCTGGATATCTCCCCATTTATTTCGAATTCAACAATAATGGAGTTCTTACAGCAGGGAGTTCATGCGAAGTATTTCTATTGGGCAAAAACAGAAAGGATGTAATAACAATTCCGGAGAATGCTATCATCGAGCAAATGGGTCAGAAATATGCGTTTATAAAAATAGATGCCGAAGGATATAAAAAGACACCATTAGAACTTGGAGCCTCTAACGGGATTTATAATGAAGTCATTTCAGGTCTCAATTTCGGAGATAGCCTGGTAACGGAAGGTGTCACTTTCATTAAATTGGCAGAGACAAAAAATATTGTTCCACAGGGCCATACCCATAATCATTAATCTATGCTTAATAAGATCATAAAAAGTTCGCTTTCTAATAGAGCGACGATATTAATCGCATTCGGACTGATACTTATAGCCGGAGCTTCCGTATTGTTGCGGATGGATATAGATATTTTTCCCGACCTGAATGCACCCACAGTAGTGGTTATGACAGAGGCTCCTGGATTATCAGCGGAAGAAGTCGAAAAAACAGTTACACGCCCTATTGAAGCTGGTTTAAACGGAGCGGGAAGTATGAGACGTGTTCGTTCAACATCAACTACCGGTTTTTCAGTCGTATGGGCTGAATTCAATTGGGGGACAGATATTTACAAGGCTCGTCAGACCGTAGCGGAAAAACTAACTGAATTGAGTGATGAATTGCCGTCAAATATTGGTTCCCCGATAATCGGCCCGCAATCATCAATACTTGGCGAGATGTTGATAATTGGCTTGACTGCCGATACTACTGATATGATGCACCTTAGAACAATCGCCGATAGAGTGATTGGGCCCCGCCTGCTTTCAATTGGAGGAGTTTCACAAGTATCCGTTTTAGGCGGTGAAGAAAAAGAATATCAGATCCAAGTAATCCCGGCAAAATTGCGCAACTATGGAATAACCATAGATGAACTGATATCTTCATTAGAATCTTTTAATAATAATGCGACGGGAGGTATAATTAATCAATACGGCAATGAATATATTGTAAAAACCGATATCATGACCTCTACGGTTGAAAAATTTGGCCAGTCGGTAATAAAAAGCGATTCATCCGGAATAGTTCGTCTTGCTGATGTTGCCGATATTAAGGCAGCAGGAAAATATCCAAATTTCGGATGCGCCTCTTTAAATACACATCCAGCCGTTCTATTGACTGTCACCAAGCAACCAGGCATAGGGACTATCCCGTTAACCAATTCAATTGAAGAGCAGCTTAATGAACTTAAATCTTCCCTTCCTAAAGATGTCAAAATAAATACCGACATATTCCGACAGAGTGATTTTATCAATAACTCGATAGGAAATTTGCAGATGTCCTTGATCGAAGGTTCGTTATTTGTCATTGCAATATTATTTTTCTTTTTAATGAATGTCAGAACTACTGCCATTTCAGTAGTCACTCTTCCCGTATCTGTAATAGTGACAATCATAATCTTGCATTTATTGGGACTAAATATCAACACAATGACGTTGGGCGGTATAGCCATCGCTATCGGCTCATTAGTCGATGATGCTGTAGTGGATGTGGAAAATGTTTATAAACGGCTAAAAGAAAACAAGGGAAAGGCTCCTGTAATAGATGTTGTGTTTGCCGCTTCGAGAGAAGTCCGTTATCCAATATTCAATTCCTCATTAATTATAATCGCCAGTTTTCTTCCATTGTTCTTCTTATCAGGATTTGAAGGACGAATGTTAGTTCCTCTGGGGACATCATTTATTGTCGCATTAATTGCATCCACATTTGTTGCACTTACTCTTACCCCTGTCCTATGTAGTTATTTGTTAAAAGATACAGGGACAAAAGATGATGAGAAAGAACCTAAAACCGCATTGTCTTTAAAAAATGCATATGTAAATAAACTAAAATTTGTGATGGCTCATTCTAAAGGAAGTATAATATTCACATGCATACTATTCTTATTTGCGGTAGGACTTTTCTTTACTCTTGGTCGAAGTTTCCTGCCTCCGTTCAATGAAGGTTCATTTACCATAAATGTCAGTGCATTACCCGGGATATCATTGACTGAAAGCGATAATATCGGAAGAATTGCAGAAAAAGAAATTCTTTCTGTTACTGAAATAAAAACTGCTGCAAGAAAGACCGGACGCGCCGAACTTGATGAGCATTCGCTTGGAACCAATGTTTCTGAAATTGAAGCTCCATATATCCTTGACAACGGCCGTTCACGAAAAGAAGTTGAAAAGGAGCTACGTGAAAAACTATCGAAAATTCCAGGGGTCAATATTGAAATAGGCCAGCCGATTTCTCATCGCATCGACGCAATGTTATCCGGGACAGAAGCTCAGATTTCCATCAAAATATTCGGCGACGATATAAATCAGCTCTACTCTATCGGTAAAAAAATTTCAGAGTCCGTTATCAACGTGCCTGGTATTGTGGATGTAAATGTTGAACAGCAAATGCAACGCCCTCAAATAGAATTGAGACCCAGACGTGAAATAATGGCAGAATATGGTATTACAAATGCACAGTTCGCTCAATGTGTCAATATAGCATTAGGAGGCATCCAGGTTTCGGAAGTTTATGAAGACGGGACATCCCGAGATGTGACATTAAGGATTCATCCAAACGAAAGTAATACCCTGGAATTGTTATCCGATATTACCATAGACAGCAACCGCGGCCCCATCCCTTTAAGTTATATAGCTGATTTTATCTCTACTACAGGTCCCAATACCGTCAATCGTGAAAATAATTCACGTAGATTGGTCGTGTCAGCCAATGTTACTGGGCGAGATTTAAAGAGTGCGGTTGATGACATTAAAGAAACAATCAGAACGGAGATAACCCTACCGGAAGGATATTATGTGACATATGGCGGTCAATTTGAGAATGAAGCTGCCGCTTCACGGACATTATTGCTCACCTCTCTCTTGGCTCTCGTCATAATATTCCTGTTATTAATGTCTGAATTCAGAAGTGTCAGCGAATCGCTAATCGTTCTTGCCAACATGCCGTTCGCATTAATTGGCGGCGTTATTATTCTACGTCTTACGTCAGGAGAGCTAAACATCCCCGCTATCATTGGATTCATTTCATTACTTGGAATTTCAACTCGTAACGGAATGTTGCTCATATCCAGATATAATTCTTTACTTGCTGAAGGCAATTCTTTATCAGACAGTATTTTTATCGGGGCACGAGACCGTGTCTTGCCAATTGTCATGACCGCATTGACATCCGCACTCGCTCTTATCCCGCTTGCTTTACGCGGAGGCGAACCAGGAAATGAAATACAATCACCGATGGCTATTGTCATACTTGGAGGATTATTGACCTCAACATTCCTGAACCTATTCATTGTACCTGTAGTGTTTAACCTTACCAAACATAAAAAAACTTTTAGATGAAACGATATTTAATCCCGGTAATGCTATTTGCGTTAAGTCCTATGGCACATGCCCAGGCATTCGATGCTCTGATTGACAGCGTCATAGACAATAATATTACTCTAAAAGCAGATAGAGAACAATATAAAAGCGAATTATATGATGCAAAAAGCGATAATATGCTTCCCTCTACGGAGCTAGAATTTGGATATCTTTGGGGATGGAAAGAGGCTGGAAATAAACTTGATGCGACTATTTCTCAAGAATTTGATTGGCCAGGAGCATATTTAGCCCGGAGAAAAGCAATAAAAATAAAATCGGAAGCTCTGGCTTTTCTGAATCGAAGCAATGAACTTGAAAAACGCCTCGAAATAAAGCTCATGTATATTGCCATAATTAATAACAAAAAAAATAGGCAACTTATAGAGGAACGTTTGGAGATAATGGATCGACTTATAGAAAAATATTCACGTGGAGTAGAACTTGGCCAACTGTCACGCCTTGATTTGAATAAACTTTTAATAGAGAAAATTAGATTGAAAAATTCGTCAATTGATCTCATTACTGAATTCGATTCATTAAAATCGTCTCTTGAAGCTCTTAATGGAGGCAGGTCTTGTGAAATGATTATTGACCGTCTTTCAGATTATCCTGATGAGATGGTGCTTACTCTTGAAGAGTATGATAACCTATTGGCGGATGCCGATCCGATGTCTAAATACAATGAAGCCATGTTCAAATCGCAATTAGAAACGGTCAAGGCAGAAAAAAGGATGCGATTTCCAGGATTTACTCTTGGTTATACCCATAGCATTGAGGAGGGAGAGACATTCAACGGAATGAAAATCGGGGTTAAACTCCCATCTTTTTCATCAGGGAACAAGATTAAAGCGGCAAAAGCCATGAGCGAGTCATTGGCTTATCAACAAAATATGCTGGTATTGGAGAGAAGAGCTGAAATGTTGTCTAATCGAAACAAAACCCTTAGCCTGTTTAAAAAATATTCTGAATATAAGACTGTGCTGAAAAACGACGACAGCATGCAACAATTGAAAAAAGCTTTTGATGCAGGGGAAATATCGCTTATAGATTATTTGTCAGAAATGGACTTCTTCCTTATTGCAAATCAAGACATGCTTCAATTAGAATACGAATACATGACCGCCTTGGCAAATCTTAATAAATATAGATTACTTCGTTAAAAAGGGTTATATATTCTTTTTCATTTAAAACGCCTCCAAACTTTCGGGATTTGGAGGTGTTTTAATTTCAAAATACAAAAATAACACACAATATGGAAGTAAACATATTTTCTCAACCAGAACTCCCCTATGCCATCAATGGCCTTGCTCCGGTAATTAGTGAAGAAACGATTTCTTACCATTGGGGAAAACATGAAAAAACTTATATTGACAATTTAAATAAACTTATTCGTGGCACCAAATGGGAAGACACTCCACTGGAGGAAATAATACGCAAAGCCGATGGCGCCCTATTCAATAACGCGTCCCAGGCTTGGAACCATATCTTTTATTTCTTCTCATTTAATCCAGATGGCGGAGGTGAACCGGCAGGAGAATTAGCAGAAGCAATAAAACGTGACTTCGGTTCTTTTGAAGAATTTAAAAGACTATTTGTAGAGGCTGGCACAGGCCTGTTCGGTTCGGGATGGGTATGGCTCTCCAAAGATAAAGACGGAAAGCTTTTCATTACGCAAGGATCGAATGCCGCCAATCCGTTAACTCAAGGATTAACCCCGATTCTGACATTTGATGTCTGGGAACATGCTTATTATCTCGACTATCAGAACCGGCGTGCTGAAGCATTAGGCAAACTTTGGGATATCGTTGACTGGAAGATAGTCGGTGACAGATATTCCGCTAAAGAATAATTGAATCGTACTTTTTCTCATACTGCGCAATTACGCATAAAACATAGACTATAGCACTTTTAAGCATAATGTGATGAATGGGGGCGGAGTACTCGTGAGAGCGCTTCGCCTTTTTCTTTGCACTATTATTGTTAAAAATACTTCAACTGTTGGAAATGAGATTTCATCAGACTTCATTAAATAGGAATTTGCGCTATAATTTCTTATCTTTGCAAGCTAAATTTTATTGAATCGATGACTAAAAATATACTGCCTTTGATTTTTTTATCTGCTCCACTGATTCTTTTTTCTCAAAAAAAATCCGGAGAAACAATGGATATGGAATTTATTGGCATAAAACGACAAGCAATATTGGAGAAAACGGATGCATCAACCGGTTTGGACGCAATATATGTATTATATGACTTATCCAATGTGTCTTTTCAGTTTTCATCATCAAAAAATCCAAAAGTCTACACATTCTCATCTTTAGGTGCGGCATATTCACAGGAAGTGCCGGTAATAAAAATTGGAGATAAATATGTCATTGAAAATATCGCAGGTAATCGAGGATACGTGATTGAATCCGGAACATCAACCTATTATATGTGGATTGTGGATTACTCTGCTTTCTTTCCAGATATTGATGCCATATCTTTCAGCTCTGAATCGGATTGCTCTAACGTGGTTTTAGACATAACGGGTGGTGCGGATGCGATCCCTTATTACACGATTAATGGCAGGAAAATGGAACTTAACAGGGAAATAGAGCTAAAATACAATACGCTGACATACTCTGAAAATGCCATAGGATTTATAGAAAATGAAATCTCAGAGACTCTATCTCATGTCGGATCTAAGATATATGTGGACGCACCTTTATGCAATACCGAGTTCATATTGACCGGCGACAAGTATCTTAGATTATGGGGTATCCCAGAAATAGAATGCCAGTCGCCATATTATACAGCAATAGCACTCAGTGCTTTTACATCGGCCGAACAGGAATCTCGTGTTGCCGACAACGAACAAAAAAATGAGATTGACGGTCTAGGCGGTTCCGCTCCATGCGTCATCAATTTTCATGCATCGGTTACAGACGCAGCCATATTCCGTGAATGGCAGATATCAAAAGATCTTGAATTTAATGATATATTTTTCCGGGACAACAATCTTGATTTCTCCTATACATTTCAAGACGAGGGAACTACTTATGTCAGATTTACGGCAAGCAACGATGCGGCAACATGTGATTATTATGGACAAACTTACGAAGTGTCAATAGGATCATCTATTTTAATATGCCCTAATGCATTTTCACCTGGAGCCAGCGAAGGAATCAATGACGAATGGAAAGTAAGTTTCAAATCTATTATTGATTTCGAATGCCACATTTTCAACCGATGGGGAGTACAAGTCGCACACCTTTCTAATCCTTCCGACGGATGGGACGGAAAATATAAAGGGAAAATAGTTCCATCCGGAGTATATTATTATGTAATCAAAGCTCGTGGCGCCGATGGTAAAAATTACAACCTAAAAGGAGATATAAATATTATTAACCAGAAAAAGAGAATCGGCTCAACGCCATCTCCCGATATTTAATACAAATAACAAATGAATCATATATATAATTTATGCACATCGATAACAGTTTTTGGAGCCTTGTCAATTCTTTCAACATCTTCAATAAACGCTCAAAACAATCAGAATACAATAGGCGAATTTTCAACAGTATGCAGTCCTGACATTCCAAATTCGGTTTCATTTGCCGGCCAAAAAATAGATTTAGACCGAGTTGACATGTATGAACGGCTTGACCGAGAGCTTACATCGATGGCATACACACATGGAAACACTCAACTCGTCATAAAAAGAGCTAATAAATATTTTGCAGAAATCATCCCAATATTAAAGAAAAACGGAATTCACGAAGATTTGATTTATATCGCATGTATTGAAAGTTTTCTTAATCCAAGAGCCATATCTCCGGCAGGAGCCGGAGGAGTCTGGCAATTTATGAAAACAACAGGGCAACAATACGGCCTTGAAATAAATCAATATGTTGATGAACGTTTCAACTTGGAAAAAGCGACAGAAGCCGCTTGCAAATATTTTCGAAAAGCATATGAGAAATACGGAAATTGGGAATCCGTGGCCGCGTCATATAACGCAGGAACGACTCGCATAAGCAAGGAACTTGATGCCCAAAAACAAACTACCGCCTACAATCTTTTTCTAAATGATGAAACATCAAGATATATATATCGAATGATTGCAATGAAACTAATCATGGAGAATCCTAAAAAATATGGTTATTTTCTCCGTAGGCATCAGCTATACCAACCCGTACGCACAAAAAACATAACTGTAGATTATCCTGTGACCGATTGGGCGCAATGGGCATCTCAGCACGGTATAAGTTACATGCAACTACGTGACTTCAATCCCTGGATTAGAGATAAATCGCTCCCAAATAAGACAGGAAAGTCATACATAGTAAAAATCCCGGAATTAAAAGATTTAAAACGCTCTTCGCAAAATCACAAAACATACAATTCTAATTGGATTATTGATTGAACAATGAACGCAAATCAAGACAAACTCTCGGTTATCGGAGCGAGGGTTCACAATCTTAAGAATATCGATGTAGAAATTCCACACAATAAATTAACCGTAATAACCGGCCTTAGCGGCAGCGGGAAATCATCGCTTGCTTTTGATACTATTTTCGCTGAAGGTCAAAGAAGATATATTGAGACTTTTTCTGCATATGCAAGAAACATGCTTGGCACTCTTGAACGGCCAGATGTAGACAAAATAT